>JABSRK010000593.1 GCA_013213915.1 Planctomycetota bacterium | reverse complement strand
GAAGCAAGCTCGGGAGATTGCGCTCGGGGATGGGCGTAGTGAAACGCGAGGGGCGATGCACCCAACGAGAGTAGACCACGGCGGACAACTCGTCGGCGACGACCTCAGGCAAGTCGACTCGACCCCACGCAGGATCGTTCGATTTTTCCGCGTATCGTTAGCGTGTCGAACAGTACGCCTGTTTCGGGATCATCGTTGTCGGACAATTCGAGATCGATGTTCTACCCAGTCGGCCGAGACCGTTGAGGGCCCCACGATCGAACGGTAGGGTGGACCTGTCCACCCCCCGCCTGGCTCGTCGCCCCGCGGAATGCAAATGAGGAACCGGCCCATGTCACTCGATTCCGACCAGCGAATCAGCTCTGCCGACGATCACATGGACAGTCACGTGCTTCCCCCGGAGTTGTTCGTCGACCGCCTGCCCGCGTCGCTCAGGGAACGAGGGCCCGTGGTGATCGACACGAAGGACGGCCCCTTCTGGCAAGCGGAAGGGAGGCTACTCAGCCCCAGCGGACGCAAAGCCAAGGGCTATATCCGCTCGGAGGACCACGGCTTTCGCCCAGGTCGGCCCGAGACGCGACTCGAGGACATGGATCGCGACGGTGTCCACGCGCAGGTGATCTACAGCCCGATGACTACGCAACTTCGGCTCCAAGACGCTGAGCTACGCGCCGCCTGCATGTGCGCCTACAACGACTGGGCGGCCGAATTCAATCGCGTGGATCCACGCCGCCTGCTGCTCCTCTCACACATCCCCGGACACAGTCCAGGCGCGGCCCGCGACGAACTGCTTCGCACAGCCGAGCTGGGACACAAGGGGGCCATCATCGCCCAGGACGAAGGGGTAGCGCCGATCTTCGAGGACGAGTGGCACCCGTTTTGGGATGCTGCACAGGAAACCGGGCTTCCGATTCACGCTCACCTCGGGCCGCGGGGGACCATGCTGAAGGGGCAGCTGGGTTCGTGGCGCATGCCGGCGTTTGTCGCGGTGATCCCGCTGCAACTCGACGAAACGCTGTGCGGGATGGTGTTCTCGGGGATTCTGGAGCAACGCCCGAACGTCAAGTTCGTATTGGGCGAAGGCGGCCTGGGCTGGATCCCCTATATGATCGAACGCATGGATCACGAACACCACAAGTACTACGACAACACAAAAGATCACCGGCTCGAGATGTTGCCCAGCGAGATCTTCCGGAGGCAGATCTTCGTTACCTACGAGGAAGAGACCATCGGCGTGAAGCTGATTCCCGAGATCGGTGTCGACAATGTGATGTGGGCGTCGGACTACCCACACGGTGACAGCACGTGGCCCAACTCACGCAAGGCGATCGCCGAGTCACCGCTGGCCTCGCTGGGCAACGACGTACTGAAGAAGGTGGTTTGCGACACCGCAGCAGCGGTCTACGGGATCGGCTAGCGGAATCGCTCCGGAGTCATCGCGTACCGCCGGGCTCATGCCGGCATTCGAGCGCCTCGTGGGCTTGGACGGGTAGCATCTGGGCGATAGCCAGACGCGCGGTTCACCCGCTCGTGAGTCCCATCGCGTCTTCCATGTTGCGGTGGTAGAAGCCATCGAACGCCGCCTGGTCGCATCCCGTCATGGTGGCTTCGAAGCGCTTGATCGGATCCGAGGTGCCCTCGGGATGAGGGTAGTCGGAGCCGAACACGAGCAGGTCGGGCCCGACGTTCTCGATGATCCACCCGAGCGGCTCGCGCGCGAAAGGGGAGAACTTCAAGTGCCGGCGGACGTACTCAGACGGCGGGACTTCTCTCGACTTGAAGTGCGGCTGAAACTTGAACAGGTCCGCAGCCACGTCCATCGATTGCATCCATGAAGGCAGCCAGACGGCGCCGTGTTCCATCGAGATCCCTTTCAGGTGGGGGTAGCGGTCGAACACACCGTC
>JABSRK010000592.1 GCA_013213915.1 Planctomycetota bacterium | reverse complement strand
CTCCTCCTCCTCCTCCCCCGAAGCCGCCGCCCCCGCCTGCCTGACCGCCCCCTCCGAAGCTGCCGCCCCCGCCTGCTTGCGCGATGATTGTGAGGTGCTGGAGCAGGGATGTGAGGGTGATCATGGCGGGTTCCAGCGAAGCCGAAGGGCCTTCAGAGAGGACTGGAGGGCTGATTCTGTGCCATCTCGCGCTTCATGGGAAGCCGGGGACAGGAGAGTCGGTGGGGGCAGGGCCCAGCCTTCCTGATGTCGGAGGGGCGGTTCGGGACAAATATCGCTGATTCCTGTCACAAGTCAGGCGTCTCGTTGCAACTCGATCTAAAGGCGATGCCTCTATTTGGCGTGCCCTCCCAGTCCAAGGGCACTTCGCCCTCCAGTCTCAAGGAACCAACCATGAATCTCCGCCGAATCACCAGTCTCCTCGGGGTCCTGCCCCTCCTCGCCCTCGCGGCGAACGCCAACCACAGAGCGGTCCTGGTCGTGACCAGCTCTGTGGATTACACCCCCGGCTGTCTACGCGACATGGTCGCCTCGGCGGCTCCTGGGGATGTGATCAAGTTTGGTTTCCCGATGATCACCAACCTCACCGCCCCGATCGTGGTGGGGGTCGACAACCTCACGATCGAGGCCTGCTACCCCGACGTGGTCCTCAATGCCACCGCGCTCTTTCCCGGCTTGGAGTTCCAGGGCGTCACGGGCTGCAAGGTCTTGGGGCTGCGCATGGAGGGATTCAATGGCGCGCTGATCTTTGCCAATGGCGCGAACGGGAACAAGGTCGGCGGCCTGAACCCCTGTGATCGGGTCGAGGTCCACAACGGCGGGAACGGGATCGTGCTCAGAGATGGCGGAACCTCGAACAACGAGTTCTACAACGTCGTCTCACGAAACAACATATACGAGGGGATCTACCTCCGCTCGGGAGCTTCCTACAACCAATTCGGTGACGGCACTTATGGCGGCGCCGTCTTCTCCTACGCCAACACTCTCAACGGCTTGTTGCTCCAGACCACGCCGGCATACGTCGGTGCCGTCGAGTACAACGAGTTCTGGCACTGCCTCATCGGGACCGACCTCACGGGATATGCCGCTTCCGGCAACGCCCTGTCCGGAGTCGCCCTCAGCGGTACGGCCGTAACGAATAACTCCTTCACGAAATGCGTCCTCTCGGGGAACGCCGCCAACGGTGCCTCGATCTCGGCCGGCGCCTCCCTGAACAAGTTCACTGCGTGCCACATCGGAACGGATATCGACGGCAAGATCGCCCTCGGTAATATCGTCGGCGTGGACATCGCATGCGGCTCCCAGAACAGCCTGGACAGCCTCAATGTGATCTCCGGGAACTACAGTGACGGTGTGAGGATCCGCTCGACCGCGAGCTGTCTGAACCTCGTCAATGGGAACGCCCTGGGTCCAGACGTAAACGGGAACGCTCTCGGTAACGGTGGGTCAGGGATCGCTCTCTTGAACGGGGCTTGGGCGAACCAGGTCACCCAGAACCACATCTCGAGCAATTTAGGTAACGGCGTGCTCCTCTTTGGAAACGGGGTGAACGCCAACAACGTCGAGCTGAACGTCGTCGGTACGGACCAGGCAGCCTCGGCCGCCATGCCGAACGGGTTGCACGGGATCCTCTTGGACGTGGGCGCCTTCGACAACGACTTCAAGGAGAACATCGTGAGCGGCAACACCCAGTACGGGATCGCCATCGGCGCCCTTGGTTGTGATGGCAACGAGTTCAAGGGAAACGTCGTCGGCCTCGACAACTCCCGGGTCAACGCCATCCCGAACGGGGCCGGCGGTGTGCTGGTCTTGGGTTCGAACAATCTCTTCGGCGGGATGACTCCCAACCAGGGGAACTACATCTGCGCCAACACGGGCTGGGGTGTCGAGGTCCGTGGACCGATA
>JABSRK010000591.1 GCA_013213915.1 Planctomycetota bacterium | reverse complement strand
GGTCCGCCTTGTCGGGGGCAGTCGGCTTGTCAGGGTCCGCCTTGTCTCCGTCCTTCTTACGCTGCTGCTCGAGCGCCTTTTGCATGGCAGCCTGTCGAGCTTCATTCCGCTTCTGCTGGCGCCTCGCTCTTCTCTCCGCACGCTTGCGATCAGCCTCCTCCGCCTCGGCGATCCCCTTGTCCGTCTTGGGCGCACGAAGGTCGAAGAAATTCTCGGACTTCAGGACCTTGTAGTTCCAGTTGCGATCAGGCTGGATCCGACGGCGCATCGCGATCTCGCGCACGCGATTGGGGTACATCAGCAGCTCCACCGCAACTGGTTCCGTACGACTCGTCACCAGTGCAAGGACGGACAAACCTGCCGCGTCGACTGGCATGGTAGAGATCTTGCCGATGTCCAAGAACGAGAGGCCGTTCATCACTTGCTTGGAGCGCAGAAGGCGATTGGCGCGCTCCTGGCGCGCGAGTCCCTCCGGATACTGGGGCAACAGGCCAGTCGATTTGTTCACGGGACCGAGATCGAACGGCACGAGCTTCAACTCGGTGGCCACCGCCTCGTAGCCCTTGGCCATGAGAGGGTCCATGTCGTCCGCGAGTTCGACCTTCATGACGCGCTGTTGGTCTTCCTTGAGCCGCTCGATCTGGTCTTCGTGCTCGGGATTCGCGGGATCCAATTTCCGTTCCGCGGTCGTCGCAGCGATCTTCGCATTGCGATGCCGCTCCGACTCGAGGACCTTCAGCGCAGAATCGGAGAGCCACGTCCATCGGGACCAGGGCTCGGAGGGCACGGCATCGGACATCAACTGCTCGAGGGTCCAGGCGTCGACAGACTTCTCGAAATCAGCCGTCCGCTCCAGCAGGTCTTCCCGCGCCTGAGCCTTCTGCCACTCCTCCTTGGCCTTGACGACGATCTCGTCGAACTCGGGTACCCGCTCGTCCTTGTGGCCCGTCATGCGAACGAGTCCAATCATGGTCCCCGGGTCGTCGAAAACATCGGCCTCGAGTCCGCCGACTGGCTGGTGCGGATCGGTGAGGAGATCGCCGAGCTTGTAGTCGCCTTCCTTGGGCTCTGCCCCGTCCTTGGGGAGCTTGGCCACACCTGTCTCCCAGACCATTGCGGAGAGGCGCAAGCTACCGAAGTCGGGCTGCTCGGCCAGGCCACTGCGCTCCACATCGGACAGTGAGACGGCAGAGAACTTGTACTGGCCCGTCGCCACAGCTTCCAAGGTCGCCGGGTTCTCCTTGACCTGATCGTGGAGGGTGCGCATGAGTCGCGCGACCTTGATCTCCCGTTCCAGGTGCCCGGTCTTCTTCAGGTAATCGTAGTCGGCGCCCTTATCACCTTCCCCATGTGTGTGCTCCACACCGGCTTTGGCCATCTCGTCGTGGGCAAGTTGCTGGTAGGGAAACGTCGACGTGTCATAGCGAGCCTGGAGGTCCTCCTCCGTGACCTTCATGTCCTGGGTGAGACCTGCCCAGTTCTCGTCGAATGTCTACTTGAAGGCCTCGATGCCCTGATCCCGGAGCCGGACGTAAACGAATTCCACATCGGCGCTTTCAGCCTTCTTGTTGGTCGTGGCGACCCACCCGTTCTTGTCAAACCACGCCTTCACCTTGGCCCTGTCCTCCTCCTTGCCAAGATCGAGCGCGAACGACTCGGGCTCACGCTTGTCCAACAGGATCACCTTCGCTGAAAAGGTCGAGTACGTCCGTTGGTACTCGTCAAGCAAATCGGAGAACGGCGTCCCGCCTGGGTCCTGCCTGATGAACTGGGCGCGGAACTGCGCGATCGCGAGGATCGTGCGTTGGAGTTCGATAGCCTGCTCGGGAAGGGAGAGCTCTGCGTCGGGTTCCAGCCCGCGTTGGCTCTTGAACCAGCGCTCGACAGCAGCATCAGGCACCACGATGCCGCTGG
>JABSRK010000590.1 GCA_013213915.1 Planctomycetota bacterium | reverse complement strand
GATTGAGGAACACGCAACGCGGGTGACGACATCCCCGGTTCCCGGGCGATTGAAAACCACGACCCCGCGAGGGGTCGCAGCACCCGCTGCGATTCCTTCCGAATCGGGAATCACGTCCCTTTCCCCCAATCCGTTCCCCCAATCCGGGATCCCCGGGGTAATACCTCCTATTCCCGAAACGGCTCTCCCCGTTCATACAACGGAATCCGCTTCTCAATCTCCGCCGCGGTCGCTTCGTCCTGCGCATCGCGCGCCAGTTCCACCGCCTGCCGCACCGTCTCTACCGCCTCCCGGAACTGGCCCATCTCGGCCTGGGCCGCCGCCAGGGTGTCGAGATACCTCGGCTTGAGTTCCTCGCGCACCAGCTGCGTTGCCAACTCCAGAGCCTCCGCGCCGTTGCGCACCGCTTCGTCACGGCTGGTCGCCAGCATCCACGCCAGGTTGTTGCGCGCGTCGGCGGACCCTGGCGCTGCTCGCAGCATGGCCCGAAAGTATCCGATCGCCGCCGCCGCATCGCCCTCCGACCGGGCAATCCTGGCCAGGGCATCCAGCCCGCGGACGTGATTCGGCTGCAACTCGACCGTCTTTTCGAACTCCTTCCGCGCCTCCCCGGCCTCCCCGAGCCTCTGATGGCACACCGCCAGGGCATAGCGAGCGCCCGCGTCTGATTCCTCCAGCTTCACGAGCTGCGTGAAGTGCGCCCGCGCCTCCTTCCACCGGGCCAGCTTGGCGTGGAGGTTCCCCAGCCCGCGGTGCGCCCGGGCGTAGTCCGGCCGATTGCGCAGCGCCTCCTGGTAATAGTGGACCGCCAGATCAAACGCCCCAAGGCTCTCGTCGTGTACGGCGTAGTCGAAGAACAACTTCGCATCGATCTTGGCCGCGCTGCGCGCGATCGATTCGTGTTCGATGAACCGCCCCGGGAGCATCGCGGCCCGCACCCATCTCTCCCGGCGCGTCCCCGCGGAATGCGCCACGTCCGCCAGGAGCGCATCGACCGCGAGCGGCCCCTTGTAGATCACCGCCACGCGGCCCTGCGCATCGATGAGAAAACTCGACGGCAACGGGAGGCGCTGTTTGCGCCCCACCGAATTGTCGTGAAACCACTGCAACAGCCCCACCATCCGCTCGCTGGCGATCGCCGACGCGAACGGAAACCCGACATTCCGGATCGCCCTTCCGGCCGCGGCCGCCGCCGCCGCGGGATCGTCGCTATCCAGCCCGTCCACCGACAGGGCGGCCACGTCGATTCCGGCCGCGCGAATCTCCGCCTCACGCTTGCCGATCTCCGCGAGCTCCACCAGGCACGGGGCGCACCAGCTCGCCCACAGGTTGATCAAGACCGGCTTGCCCGCGCCGAGCCGGATCGTCTGTCCCGCCTGGTTGGAAATGCTCAACTCCGGCGCTCTCAACAATTGCACCATCGGGATGCGCGACGCGCGGCGGACCGGATGCGCCTCCTGCTCGGACACTTTGAGCGCCGGCGCATTCCTCGTCTCCGCCTTCACCGCTTGGCCCGTCCCTTGCGCCAGCACATAGCGACCATCGATCTCGACTCCTTCGAACCCTTCCTCGGTCGCCTCCCGGTCCGGCCAACGCACCACCACCTTCTCGACCCGATCCGCATCGCCCACTCCGACGTGGAGCCACGTGCTCGAT
>JABSRK010000059.1 GCA_013213915.1 Planctomycetota bacterium | reverse complement strand
GTCCTTCTTCTTAGGGTCGTCCTTCTTCTTAGGGTCGTCCTTCTTCTTAGGGTCGTCCTTCTTCTTGGGGTCGTCCTTCTTTGGCGGTTCCGGCTTGGACTTGTTCTCGCCGGACGGTTTCGCAGTTGAAGCCGTCGCCGGCTTGTCTTTGGGCTTGTCTTCCGGCTTCTTGGCCGGCTTGTTCTCCGGCTTTTCCTTCTTGGCCTTCTCGTACGCGGCCAGATCGGTGATGTACTTGCGAGCCTTGGCGAGGAGATCGACCCACGCCTTCTTGCTCGCGGTACCGGACGCGAAACCCATGGACAGGATGATCCCGTCCTCGACCAGGATCTCGTCCAGGGAAAGTGACTCATCCCCGCCCTTGGCCGGACGCAGGAGACAGCCCAGCCCGGAGACGCCTCCCCCCGTCGGTATCACCGCGATCGTCGTGTAGCCGGCCCGCGCGAACCCCTCTCCCCCACGTCGCGTGGGGTTAAGGCTCTCCGAAACCTTCTTGTTGCCCGACGTCGACCGGCCCGCGCTGCTGTAACGCGACTTTCCGGAGAACGCGAGGGACGCCGGATGGACAAAGCCCGGAGTGGCGGTCCGCTTTGACGCATTCACCCGCTTCGCCGTCGCCGGAATGTCGATCGCATCGCGCGCGCCGATCGCCTTGATGGTCCCGTCCTGGACGAGGATCACGGCGTCGTCGATGGGAGCTCCCGACACGGTCACGACGCGCTTGCAGAGATACGCCGTGACCCGCCCGCCATCCTTGTCGATGACGGACCCGCCCTTGTCCTGCGCAGCGAGCGTCGCGCCGAGGAGGAGCAGCAGGCTAGAAACGAATGCCGTCCCGGTCCGCGTCATACGCCTTCTTTCCGTTCACGAGCACGACCTGGGTCCGATGGCGGGGATCGAACGGGTCCCCGGTCCAGACACAGATATCCGCGTCCTTGCCGGGCTCCAGCGTCCCGACACGATCCTGAATCATGAGCATCCTGGCCGCGTTGATGGTGAGGCCACGGAGCGCCGCTCGCTCGGGCAGTCCCATGCGAATGCACCACGTGCCCTGGTAGAAGAGCTCTTCTTCCGGCACCCCCGGCGAGTCGGTGTTGATACCGATGAGATCGTCCCCGAGCCCGAGCCAGTACCACGCCGCCGCGCAGCCCTGCATCCGTCCAACCTTCTGGTCGTACCAGAACTCACGAGGTCCGATGGCCGCCGGGATGCGGCGCTTGGCGAACTCGGGGCTGTTCAGATAGCCGGTAAACGTGCCGTGGTCGACGACCACCTTCAGCCCCAGCTCGTCGTGGAGGATGCGCATCGTCGACTGGACGACCTGCATCATCTGGGTGTGCACTGCGACCGGATAGTCGCCACGAAACAGCCCGCGCAAGTACTCGTACCGAGTGCTCTTCTCCGGCTTGACCTTGGTCTCGCCCTTCTCGAATCGCGTCCACGCCTGGTGATACGCCTTCCCCTCCTGGAGCACGTTCCGGATCATCCAGTTCATGCCCATGCGGGTGGCGCCCAGATCACCGTCGCGCTGCTCGGGGTTGCCGGCCTGCGCGATCTTCAAAGCGCCGGGGAACTTCATGATCACGTCCTTCGGCGTCTTCCCGTATGTCTTCACGATGACGCCGAAGCCGCCCATGTTGCTGCCCGATCCCGGGATTATCAGCGCCGTCGTGATGCCGCCCGCCACGGCGATCCGCGCCGCCGGACCGTCCATGTCCACGTTATCGAGGACGCGCAGCTCCGGGTTCACCTGGAAGACGTTGTCGTGCAGGTCCGAGGCTAGCGTGTGATTGTGCATCTCGATGAAACCGGGAACGACCCACTTGCCCGCGGCGTCGATCACCTCGTATCCCTTGGGCACATCTACCTTGTCGGCGGCGCCCACCTTCTCGATCTTGCCGCCCCTGACGAGCACCGTGCCGTTCGCGATCGGGGGGCCGGTCATGGTGTGGACGAGACCGCCCACGATGGCAAACGCGCCGCCGTCCTGGGCCGTAACCGTTCCGGCGAACAGCAAGCACAGCAGCACCACACCCGTGCGGAGCATCATCGGATCTCCTCTCCCACGAAGCGTCCGTCGATCATCACCTGATTCACCCGCGTCCCCGGCTGGAACACCGGTCCGCTCAACAGGACGAGATCCGCATCGAGACCGGCCTCGATGGCGCCCACCCGGTCCGCGACGTTCAGGATGAGCGCGCTCCAACGCGTGACCATCTTCAAGGCGTCGCCCGAACGGACGCCGCATCGCACAGCGTATGCCGCCGCCGCGTACAGCGTCCGGCCGTCGCCGTTCCACCCGGAGCGCATCGCCACCGGGATCTGCTTCCTCACCGCTTCGAGCGTCGTGACGACGCGCTTGCCCTTGATCTGCAGGACAGGGTTGCCGGGCGGCGCGTAGCCGCATCCCTGTTCGGCCAGGAAGTCGGACAGCTTGGGGATCACGCCCGGCGAGATGACCACGGTCGTCAACTCGAAGTCATCGCGCAGCAGCTTGACGATCGCCTTCGCGACCCGCTCGTCGGCCAGTCCGACGAACACCGGTATCTCCGCCTCCAGCAGGGCACGATACGGCTCCTGCGCAGCGACCTTCTTCGGTTGCTTGGGCCGCCCCTTGCCCGTCTCCTTGTCGTTCTTCTTCGCGGTCTTGTCCTTGTCGCCAGCGTCCTTCGCCAGCTCCTCGTGGACGGGGACCCCTGAGATACGCCGCAGCGAGCCGAAGCCCTGCCACGCGTCGTCCTTCTCCCACGAAACGCTGACCTGCTCGTCAGCGAGGTTGCTGGTGAAGCGGTGCTTCTGGCCGTCGACTACGACCTCGATCTTGAACGCGTCGTCCTTGAACGTGACGTCGAACGCCTGCGCATCGAACACGTCTTCGACGGTGATGGTGCCCTTCGCCTTGTCCTCCTTCAGGCTCACCGACAGGGTCGCCTTCTTGCTCTCGATATCGAACCCCACGATCGTCCCCTCCCACGTCCCCGTGAGCGGGTCGTAGACCGTCGGCGAGGAGACCTTCCCGACCTTGCGCTCGCGGGAGGTCTTGCGCGCGGCGTCGGGGTTCTCCTTCTTCCACTTGGCGAGGTCCTTCTCGTACTTGTCCCAGGAGTCCTTGTATTTCTTTCCGCTCGTGAGTTGCTTCTTCAGACCGCTGAGAAGAGTGCCGGGAGCGCCCTTGGCGCGGGAGTAGTCGAGCAGCAGGCCACCGATGGCTCGCACCACCGAGGCATCGCCGGCGCGGCCGGAGGTCTTCATGACGGACAGGACACCGCAGGTCGTTTGCCCGCCCGACGGCGTCACGGCGATGGTGGTCACGCCTGATTCCGCGAGCGGACGGACGTTCGGGAATGTGGGGTCGAACAGATCGGACGGTCGCTTGTCCATCCCCTGCGGCGGCAGCGCCACGCCGGGTTGGATTCCCGCATCACCAGCGTCACGAAGGGAACGGATACCTACCTGACCACCAGCGTCTATCAGGCCCGGGATCACGGTCTCGGTCACGATCCGTCGCGCGCCATTGGGAATGACGACGTCCTTGCCCACTGCCACGATCTTGCCGTCGTCGATGACGACGACCCCGTCCTCGATGACGTCACCGCTGACCGTGTGGACGCGCTTCGCCAGGACCGCGATGGGGCGGTCTCCCTCAGTCAAGTCGTGGATGACCTGGCCCCGCGAGATGACCACGACGGGACGGGCCTCCGGATGCGTCGTCGGATCGCGGTCGAACACGCACAGATCGGCGGACCGACCGGCGGCGATACGCCCCGCCTGACTGCCCACGCCAACCAGATCGGCCGCGGTCGCGGTCACGGCGTCGATCCCGGCGGCCCCCGGCAGCGCGTCCAACGCGTACCACAGGAGGTCCTCGGCCCCGCCATCGCGCGCCGGAACGAGGGCCACCCTGACGCCCGCCGCCGTGAGTCGGCGCGCGGCCGCGGGGTGCCCGCGCCCGCGATCGGACTCGAACGGCTCAGGCTGCGCCAGCCGCCCCGACGGGGGTGTCCCGGCGCGGAGGATCACACCCGCCTTCGCCTTGGCGAGCTCGTCAGCGACCCGCCATGCCTCCGTGCCGCCCTCGATCACGAGCTTGATCTCCGTGCCCGAGACGATCTCGATGAGCGCGCGAATGTCGGCGGCGCGCTCCGCGCGCACGCGCAACGGCCGCTTCCCATCCAGCACTTCGACCACGCCGGCGAGCCGCGGATTGCCAGGCAGCGCGCTCTCCTCAGAGCCGGTCTTCGCCTTTAAGGCTCGCCCCTCCGCCAGGATCTGTCGCAGGGCCGCGAACGCGCCGGCCCGACTACGAGGGAACTGCTGCTCCGGTGACGTGTGCGGGTTGTCGGGCCCTGGCGGGATCGCCGGCTTGAACAGGTTGGGCGGGTTGTACGCCTCCGGCGTCACGATCACGTGCAACGCCGCACGTTGCTCGAGAACGACATCGAGGGGATCAACCCCCACGCGAACGACCGAGCCGCATCCCGGCATGAGCCGGTTGCGTCCCGGAGACAGATAGAGAGACGTCACCCCCGACGCCTTCAGCAAGGGACGTGGCACGAACGGGTCGTACCCATCCACGGCGCGCACCGCCGGATTGACGGCGCTCGCATCCGCCGGCGCCGGCGCATACTCCGACGAGTCCGCGAGCACGAGTCCGGGCAGCACCCAGCCGTCCGAACCGAGGTCGATAACCTTCGCCCCCGACGGCACGGCCGCGCCGGGCGCCAGCAAGCGCGCTATCTTGCCGTCTTCGATGACGATCGTCGCCGGCTTCCCGAGCGTCAGGACGTGCCCACGCACCGCGAGCGTCCCTTGCCCGTCGGCCCGAACCGACAGGAAGAGCACGAGAGTCGCCGCGATCAACGCGCGACCAGCCACGAGACGCCCATCGCGCATGCTACTTCCCACCGCCGAAGACCTCGGCCAGGCGCGGGGCCCTGCTGCGCTCGTAGACCACCTCACCTCCGATAACGGCCTGCTCGACCCACGCGCGGCCAGACAGGGGGTCGTCGGTCAAGATGAGGACGTCCCCATCCTTGCCGGGCTCGATCGAGCCCTTGCGAGCACCTATCCCGATCAGTTCGGCGGGGATCCTCGTCACCGCGGCGAGCGCGTCCTCACGAGACATGCCGTAGCGCACGAGGCACGCAGCCTGGTACCAGGCGTAGCGACCGCCGAGGTTTCCGGTGGACGTGGTGATCGCAAACTTCACTCCAGCGTCGTGGAAGATCTTCGGGATGATGCGCTCGATCTCCTCACCGGTCTCCGTGTCGGTCTCACGGATGACCATGGTCGAGCTGAGGACGACCGGTATCTTCTCCTTCGCGAGGTGCTTGGCTGCGCGCCAGGTGTTGGGTCCACAGACAAGAAGCGTCTTCAGCTTGAACTCAGCCGCCAGCTTCTGCGCCTGGAGGACATCACCGGCCGTCTGGCAGACGACGTGTGCTCTCAGGTCGCCCTTCAAGAGGCGGAACAGCGCCAGCTGGCGCTTCTTCGCACCCATGGCCTCGAGATCGAGGGCGATGTTGCCCGTCCTCTCGTTATCGCCCACCTTCCCCTCGAGTTCCTGCTTCTCGAGCGCTCGCCGACCCTTCTCGAGCTCCGCGCGCAGCTTGGCGATCCATGCCGCGCGGTTACCGCTCGTCGGTGCCACCGAGATCTTCAGACCGGGTTCGGCCGCCACCGTCATGCTCTCCACCGTGGCGCCCCACGGTCGCACCACGCGCCCCATGCCGGCGATCATCGTGCGGTTGCCCGGCATGACGCAGATGGAGAGGTTCCCATCGCGGAGACAATCTTCGAAGAACGGGAGCGACGGATCGATCGCATCGAGCACCGACACGTACGGCGTCACCGGCACCATCTCGTTCTGGTTGCGACCGTCGAGCCCAGCCGAAGTGTGAGGCAGGACGAAACCCGGCATGACAACCTTGCCGCGCCCATCGATGACGGGGACACCCGCCGCCTCGACCTTCTCCCCCACCTCCGCGATCTTGCCGCCCTTGATGAGGACGCATCCGATCTTCAGATCGGACCCCGCGCACGTGATCACACGCGCGTTCTTGACGAGCAGATCCTGCGCGCCTGCGATCGAGGTCACCAGGATGAGTGCGAGTACTCGTATCACTTCGCGTTCTCCTTACGGGCGTCGAGGATGACCTCGCCGTCGATGAGCACCATTTTGATGGCGGAAGTGGGGAGGAGTGGATCGCCGGTCAGGACGACGAGGTCGGCGTCCTTGCCCTTCGCGATCGACCCCACGCGGTCGTCGATTCCACAAATGCGGGCGGGCTCGGATGTCAGCATGCGCAGGGCGTGATCAGCCGGGAGCCCGCTCCGCACGGCGAACCGTGCGAAATCCAGCAGCGTGCTGCCCGGCACGTCACCCCCACGGGCGAACCCGCACGGGACGCCGGACTTCCAGAGCTTCCACGCGGCACCCACCGGGCGATGGACTTCCGCCGTGTCGGGGGCAATACCCACTCCCGCCGCGATACAGCAATCATGGCTGACGCACGTCGGCCATGACGCGTCGTGGACATGGGTGGGATCACCACAGTCTCTGTGCTCGTGCTCCTGCGTGCAGCCGACCAGGCAGATTTCCTCGTGCTCATGCGCGTGATCGTCCCCGGTCGCGTCGATCTCCGGGTTCGTCGGCGGGCGCGGTGCCCCGCCGTACTGCGGGTGGAACAGCGGACCGACGAGAACCGGCGTACTGGTCTGGGCGAGCTCCGAAGTGCACTTGTCGGCTTCGTAGGCTTCGAGGACGACGTTGCGCTTCAAGCCGAACTCCTTTGCTAACCGGAGAACCGCCTGGATGTCCTTCTGGGTCCGCGCCTGCCAGTGGACCGGGAGCTTGCCGTCGAGCGCGAGGAGCACTGTCTCGTAGTCGGCGTTCTCCGGCACGGTCTTGTCCGCGGCGCGGCGCTCGCGGTAATTGAGCGCGCGCTGCAGCTGCTCGCGCACCTCGTAGATAGTCGCCATGCGCGACTGCGGACGCCGATTCATGAAGCCGCCGCTGCGACTGGACCTCCCCTGCCCGGCAGCCGGGTCCGTGCCAAGCGTGATGCGTAGGGCGACGGCGTCGCTGGCGACCATGACCGCAGCACCGTCCAAGCGCGCCTTCACGTGGCACGCCATCCCGCCGATGACGTTCCGCGAGCCTGGGTGGACGACCAGGGACGTCACTCCCATACGCGCCTTGCGAGCGAGGTCCGGCGAGCGCGGATCGAACGCCTGCGCGACCCTGAGCGACGGCGTGTGTTCACGTCCTTCTTCATTGCCGGCGCGGCCCCCCGGGATACCGGCGTACGACACGCCCTCGACCATGCCCGGCATCACTACGTAGGCGGAGAGGTCGTACACGGTGGCGCCCGACGTGATGACCACGTCCTTACCGACGGCGACGATGCGGCCGTCCTTGATGTGGATCACCGCCCCTTCGAGCGTCTCGCCCGTGCCCAGATACACGCGTCCCGCCTTGATGAAGAGGTCCGGGCCGCTGTCCGTGGCGGGAGTCGAGACCGCGATCAACACTAGCAGCAGCAGGTGCGCCATCACCGGTTCTCCTTGATGCTCAAGGGATTCAAAACGACCCGACCGTCCTGCACCACCCACATGAGGCGGGCGCGCGGGTCCGACGGCTCGCGAGTCATGACGAGGATGTCTGCGTCCTTGCCGACCTCAATGCTGCCCACGCGGGCATCCACACCGAGCAGACTCGCGGCGTCGAGGGTCAACGCCTTCCACGCGTCCGACCGCGACAGGCCGCCCATGCGCGCCGTCACGGCGGACAACCGCAAGCCGTCGGCGGGCGCCACCGGTGCGCGTGACGCGAACGCAAACGGCACCCCGGACGCCGCGAGGCGGGCGGCGGCGCGACGCCAATGGTTGCCCAACTGCGGGAGCAGCGGCTCCAGCAGGACCCCGCGCACGTTGCCGACCAACCGGTCGGTGTGGTCGACGATGTTGGCGTTGACGAGGAGCAAGGGTTCTATGCCCAGGCGGCGCTTCAGGTCGGTCGCCGCGGCGATCTCCGCCGAACTCCGGGCAGCGACGAGGCAAGCCGTGCTCCAGAACGGCTTCACCGCAGGGTCGTCCTTCAGAGCCGCCAGGTCCTCCAGTCCACCGAGCAGGTGCGTCGGTGGCGTCTTCTTGTCCCAGGCGGCGGTAGCCAAGCTGACCTTCAACAACCCGTCCCTGCGGAGCCACGTCACGTGGCCGTCCAGGTCCACCTTGGCGACCGAGGTTTGCCCACCCACGAGGTCGGCTTCACCGGGCATCACGTGAAAGGAAGTGATGCCGGCCCGGAGCGCCCGCGCGATCGCAGGATCGGACCCGTCGAGCGCGTCACTCATGCGCAGGTCAGGCATCACGGGCCGGGTCGTCTCGTTGCGATGACGGTGCGCGCCGATGTACCCGCCAGCGTCGACGAAGCCGGGAAACGCCACGCCCTGAGGCAGCGCGATGCGCGTCGCGTCCTTGGGGACGGCGATCTCCCTACCGATGGCCGCAATCTTGCCGTCCTTGCAGACGATCCGTGCCCCCTCCATCGTGGCGCCGGACACCGTGATGACCTGACCGACGTCGATGACGACGGGGCCCTGCCCAACGGTCGTGACGGCGAGCAAGGACAGGCCGAATCCCGCATTCATCAAGATGCGGATCATGGGCGCCTCCCAGCAACATTGACCACGCGGCCTCCGACGACCATGTGCGCGACGCTCGTATCCGGCTCCAGCGGCATTCCCGTGAGCACCTGGATCAGGGCATCCTTGCCCTTCTCGATGCTGCCCAGTCGGCTACCGAGGCCGACGATCGTCGCCGCGCCAGCGGTCAACGCGTGCAGCGCCGCCGCATCGTCCAGCCCGTTGGCCACCGAGAGCGACGCCAACAGGGGCGCGCAATCCAGGCGATAGCCGTGCGCGCCCGCCGTCATGAACGCGAACGGCACGTCCGCGTCGTGGAGGAGCTTGGCGAGATCGGGTCGTGCCCGGTACCAGTCGATACGGTCTCCACCCAGCCGCACGGGAGGACCGAGGATCACCGACGCTCCGGCTTCCTTGATCTCCTCCATGCAGCGCCAGGATTCGCTGCCGCCGAGCAAGACGCACCTGACCTTCTTGTCCTTCGCGAGGCTGAGCACCGCGAGGATGTCCTCCTTCCAGTGAGCCTCCACCCGCAGCGGCGCCTCGCCATCGACGATGCGCAGCATGGACTCGCTGGCAGGATCGCGAGTCGGCTTCGTGGGCCGGCTCGGCTCACCGTCCTCCTTCTTGGACGGGGGCGCAGACTTGGCTGTGGACGATCCTCTGCGAGCGTTCTCGCGCGACCACTTGGACTTCTCCTGGGGCGTCATCGTGTCCCAGTTGTCTGGACGCTTCGCAGGCGTGCGACGCGGCTTCTCTTCGGGCTTCTTGCCGTCTGCCTTCTTCTCTGCGGACTTCTTGCCGTTCTTTCCGTCCTTGTTCTTCTTCCAAGCCGCCAGCTTCTTCTCGTACTCGGCGAGGTCCTTCTTGTACTTGTCGAGCGCCTTCTTGTGTCGATCGGCGGCGCTGAATGCCGCGGTGATATTGCGCAGGCTGGCGCTGCGCGTCTGGACGCTCGACGTGGCCCGGTTGCTCCCGCCTACACGGAACGTGACCCCCGCGATCGCTTCCAAGATCGGCGGGCTTGCGCCCTCCGGATCGACCAGCACGACCGCGCCGGTCGGTCCGCGAAAGCGTCGCCCCGACGGCGGCAGGTCCACGTACAGTCCACCCACACCTGCGCGCAACAGATCGAGTCGCGACTGTTCGTCCCACGCGACCATCATGTCAACTACGCGATCGCCCGATCCCGTGGGGCCAGCGGACACCGACCCACTATCGATCAGCCCGAGGTTGCCGGCGTCGATGAAAGCCGGCGCCACGACGTGGCCGCTGGCATCCACCACCCGAGCGCCCGCCGGCACCGCCACGTCTTTGCCCACGGCCGTGATCTTCCCGTCCGCGATGAGAACCGTCGCGACCTCGGGCGCTCGCGCGGGATCGAGGAGGACCCGGCCGCCGGTAATAGCGATGGTCGTCGCACCGGATACCGCCCCTTCCGTCCCGCTCTGAGCCAGGGATGTCCCGACAAGCACGGTCAGAAGAAGGAAGACGATTCGCCCCTTGGGCAATGGCGTCATGGAAGGAGACTCCCCGCTGTCCTGGAACCGCTGGCAGGCGACTGGCATGGTACCGACCCGAGGGATCCCCTCCAAAGCGGAAGGCCCCGGCGAGGACCTGGCCGAACGGCGGTATCTCCTTTGACAGCAAGCACGAACTCAATCTTCCCATTCTGCGTTCACAGCGTCGAGAGACGATGACGAACAAGTCCAGGCGCAAACCCAGGAAACGCCCTCTCCAGCCGCTCGATCCCGGCATCGACAAGCTCCGACGCGGTCCGACTCAATGACGAGCCAGGGCTCTCGAGCCGAGGACCTGGCTCGGGAGGCCATCAGCCGGTCTTGGTGCAGATCAGGATCACGTCCCGTGCGAACAGGGACGGACGCAGCCGGCAAAGCAATCGGTAGAACCCCCGCACACCCGGAGCGCGGAGCAGCGCTGGATAGAGCCCCTTCACCCAGAGGCTAGGAAAGCCCCGCACCTTCTGAACGGAGAGCCCCGCGTCTCGGACCCAGGACGAGAGCTCGGGCAGCGCGAGCATGCGCAGGTGGCAGCGATCCGTCGGCCCGTCGGGGACTTCCGGAAAGCGGCCGAACAGCAATTGGATCCGGTGACGCCAGTGCGCCACGTTCGGGACGAGCAATACGAACGTACCCTCTGCTGCGAGCACCCGGGCGCATTCACGCACCGCCTTCTGGGGCCAGAATCGGTGCTCGATGGCCGAGTCGGACACGACACACGCAAACCGACCGTCATCGAACGGCAACGGGTCGTCGTCCGTGTCCACCTGGATCGCTTCGAGCCCTCGTGTCCGGGCTCGTTCGACTGCGTGGGCAGACACATCGGTCGTGCGTACGTCGCACCCGACCTCACGCAGCCGATCCGCGAGCATGCCGGGGCCGGCGTCCACGACCAGCACCTCCCCCGTCTTCGGCACCAGATCAACGAGCACCCCCAGACGCTCCTCATCAACGGAATCACCCTTCGCCCGCCAGTACTCGTCGGCGTGGCGCGTGAGGTCCATCAGTCTTCGTTCCCGGGAGCCGGGGCCCCGCCACGCTGGCCCACCGCCTTCGCCGGAACGCCGGCCACGATAGCTCCAGGCGCCACATCCCGCGTGACCACAGCACCAGCGCCCACGACCGCACCCTCGCCGATGGTGACCCCGTCCAGAACCACGACCCCAAAACCGAGCCAGGCGTCGTCCTCGACGACGATGCCACCACGACTCCGCAGAGGCTGTTGCTGGATCGGAACGTCCGTACGGTCGAAACCGTGGTCGTACGGATAAAAGGCGCAGCGCGGCGCGATCTGCACCTTGGACCCGATGCGAATAGAGCCGAACGCCGTGAACTGACAGTCGTTCTGGATGTGGGTGTCGTCACCGACTTCGAGGATGCCGCCGCCGCCCAGGTGGATCTTCGTGCCACGGTGAATCGAGACGTGGTCGCCAAGCGTGAGCGTGCACGACCGGTCGTCGGAGTAGACGACGCAGAGGTCATCTATGAACACGTCCTTCCCGAAGTGCGCGGCACCCCTGAAGCGATACTCGGCGCGAGGCGAGATCCACGGGAAAGGCATCAGTCCGCCCAGAAAGCGGCGGTCCCGATAAGTACCGGCCAGGAAGCGGGCCAACTCCTTGAACGGACGTCCGAGAATCGGGATCTGTCCGGGAACGAGGCAGCCCGCACAGACGAGCTTGCGCAGGGTAAGCGGCATCGCCTTGCTCCCCACCCTACCCGACGACGCCCGAAGCGCCTTCCGAGGGGTAGGTGACCTCCTTCACGTCCGGTTCCGCCCAGCGGCCCACCCGCTCACGGGTGTCCCGATCTCCGTCGTGTGTGGCGGCGTTGAGTCCCCGCATCACGTAGGGACGCACCCGCATCCCGCGGGCATGGGCCCCGGCGAGCGCCGCCTCCACGGCCTCGCCGTAGCGTCTCGCCCCGGCCTCGTCGCTCACCCGACCGCTCGCGACGAGCGCCGCTGACTCGAGCGTTTCAACGCCCAGCTTGATCTCCGCACAGTCAGCAGACGAGAGCCCGTCCATGAGCTCCGCCGTCAACAACTCGGGCCGCGTCTCGATCTCGAAGGGCGCCCGCACGCGCCGGGGCAGTTCGGCCATCCTCGCCAACAAGTCGATCGCCCCCTGCGGGTCGAGGCCGAAGACGGGATCGCGAAAGACAACGCGCTTGGGGCGGTGGCGAGCCACCTGATCTGCGAACTCACGAGCGGTCCTCTCAGGCGAGCGAAGGACGTGGCGCCTACCGGTCGCGATCACATACGGACAGTAGTCGCAAGCATGGGTGCAACCACGCCCGTGGTAGATCGGCAGTCGGCGCGCACGCGCGAGCGGCATGGTCTCCCAGCAAGCGTCTGGCCAGTCATCCGGAGCACCGGGATGGGGGTCTTCGCCGAGCACGCGCAGGGCGGCCCCATAACCCGTAGCCTCTGCATCGACGATGGCGCCCGGGCAACGCTCCGCGATGGCGTCCCCGTGGGCACCGAGTCCGACTCCGGTCACGACGAACGGACCGCCGGAAACCCGAGCTCCAAATTCCCACGCCGCGTCCAGGTCCGCGGCCAGGTTGTTGACGGACACGTGCACGATCGCCCCGCCAGCCTCGCCACACCGCCGCCACGCCTTGCGCGCTCTCCCCCCGCCCAGGACGAAGTCGAGACCAACGACATCCCGCCCGTGCGAGCGCAGCAATCCCGCGGCCTCGGCCAGCCGCTGCGAGGGGTACGCGAAACCCCCGACGCCCGCGGTCATCACACCGAGACCGCCGAACCCCTCCCGATTGACGGTCCACCCCTCCGGCGACGGAAGGTTGACCAGGACGATCCCAAGGGCGTCTCCTGTCACAGGAAGATGATCCTCTATTGGCCGGGGTCCACGCAAGCACGCGCTTCTTTCAGGGTGCCAGGAACAGAAGCTCGTCCAGCGATCCCCGGTGCTCGCGGCGAGCAGTGCCCGAACTCTGGGGTCCCTCCGCCAGCGGAACTCCTACCGGTCCTGGGGAGCGTTTCCCTTGGCCGTGAAGGGACCCGGGCGCCACCAGGACCACTCGGTGCAAGCACGGCACGGGGCCACGTCGCCGACGTCTTTCGCCAGATGCTTGCGGCGCAGCTCCGCCATCTTCGGACCGTTCCAGACCTTCATCACCCCACCCTCGTCCGCCACGTTTCCGAGTGGGTACTTGGCGCCGTAATCGCGGTCGCAACAGGTAACGGTGCCGTCGTAGTACACGTGACAGTGGTACCAGAGAAGCGGGCAATGGTAGCGGTCCTTCAAGCTCGGAAGCTCGTCATCGGGATCGCGAAGCCGGTTGATCTCCTTGACCTGGTTGCCCCAGGAGTCAAACGCCTTGACGTTCACGCGGTCAACTCCGGGGCGCCTCCAGAACGCACGAAACTCTTCGGTCTGCTCCTTCGTCGGTTCCATCTCGATGATCTGGACGTACGTCTTCGGGCCCCTCTGGGGATGTTCCCTACGCATCCGGATGAACCGCTCGACGTTAGCCTTGGTCTGTTCGAAGTCGGCCTTCTTGCGGATGGCCTCGTACGTCTCCGCCTTCATCCCGTCGAGACAGAGGTAGATCTCGTTGAGGCCGGATTCGAGTAACGCCACGGTCTTCTTCTCATCGAGCAACGTCGCATTCGTCGAGATCGAGACGTTGATGCCCGCCTCACGGGCGTACCGGATCATGTCCGCGAAGCGCGGATGGAGAAGCGGCTCGCCCCAGATGTGCAACGTCGTCGTCTTCACGTAGGGAGCCATCTCGTCGATGACCGTCGTGAAAAGTTCCCACTTCATGTGCCCGTTCGGACGGTCGAGGACATGCAGACCTGTGGGACACATCACGCAATCGAGATTGCAGACGTTCGTGGTCTCGATGTAGAAGACGTTGGGTGGCAGGATCGAGTTCAGGATGCGGAGGCGCAGGCTCGTGTAGGCGGCGCGATACGAATCGGTCAGGACGTAGAAGTCGTGCACGCCCTCATCCGCGTTCC
>JABSRK010000589.1 GCA_013213915.1 Planctomycetota bacterium | reverse complement strand
CAATCTTCCGATCCACGTCGATCCGGGCGAAAGGTGCGAGGACGTCGGACAGGGTGACCAGATCATTGGTGCCAACGGCGTCGGGAGCAACCGCGTCCGAGACATCGAAGCGCCCGTTGCGGATGCGCCTCAGGCCAGATAAGTAGGCCCCGCAGCCGAAGGCCTCACCGATGTCACGAGCGAGGCTGCGAATGTAGGTCCCGGGGCCACAGGTCACCCGTATGCGGGCCGAGGACTCAGCAGCGGAGAGCACATCGATGGAATCGATACGGACTCGCCGCGGCTTCAGCTTCGGCACACTTCCTTTGCGCGCCAGGTCGTAGGAACGCTTCCCTTCCACGTGAATCGCCGAGTGCGCGGGAGGCACCTGCTCAACCTCACCGATCAACGAGGCGAGGACTGGGCCGAGTGCTGCATCGAGGAGGGGCACGGGGCGATCTGTGGGCGAGAGGGGCCCCTCCCCGTCCAGGGTCTCCGACGTGACGCCGAACGTCAGCTCTGCGTCGTAAACCTTGCGAGATCCCATCAATAAGTCCTGGAGGCGCCGCGCGGATCCGGCGAGTACCACCAAGAGACCGGACGCCAGGGGGTCAAGCGTCCCGGTATGCCCGAAAGCGCCCATGGACAGGCGGCGTTCCATGGCATCGAGCGCCGCACGGCTGCTCGGCCCAACGGGCTTGTCGATCAAGAACACGCCCGAGGGTGTCGGCATGGAGGAATCCTACGGACAACGGAACCCGGAGGCGATGCTCCAGGGCTCTGCCCGCACGTCCCACAGAGCATCGGCCGCCAATCGTGTGGCCTGACCCTCCCGGAATCGATCAGAGACGGAGAGCGAGGGCGATCAGAAGATCGTGACCTGCAATCCCTGACTCGAGGCGAAACCGTTGAGCGCACCCGGGTCCTGAACCAGCCACTGACCGTGCAACGTCAGACCGACAATCGCCGGGTCATCCGGGATCGGCGCATGAAACGTGCTGTAGCCGTCGCCTGGCCCCGAGCCCGAGAGGGTCCGGGTCAGGAAGAAGAACCCGACTGCCGTGTAGTCCACGTTCACCGGGATGCCATTCAGGAATGAGCCGAGGGGCGCCATGGCGGGAGAGATCCCCAGGTACGCCGTCGCGCCCCCGAGACCGCCCTTCACGCCAAGCTTGAATTCGCCGTTGCCGATGCGGGGCGGTGCGACCGCAATCCACTCGGGCATGGATCCACCGCTTCCTCCCCAGGACAACCCGTAGGCGGTTCCTGTCGCAGCGTTGGCTTCGCTCTGCAAGGTCGGGCGAGCGAAAGCACCGGTCTCGGCCGCGACCCGCGGGTCGTCGAACGCGAAGGAAACGAACGCTGCCAGGGCTTGTTCCTCGTTGTTGTTCAGGGGCAGGTTGACAATGCGGTTGTCCCGTCCGTCGCCGAAATCGCCGCCGCGGTCGTAGAAGTCAACCACCTGGGCCATGGTGCTGAACTGGCCGTTGTGCATGAGCCGGGAACGCAATCCGACGTTCCGCAAGCTCGGGGTCTTGAACTCGCCACGGTCGTTGAAATTTCCAGTCACACCCATGCGCCCGGGGTCCTCTTGCCACGGTCGCAATCCAATGTTGATGAACTCCCCGTTCGAAGCGAGTTGTCCGTCGTGGCAAAGATCGCAACGGCCCTGGCCGAAGAAGAGCTGCATCCCCTGCTCCTGCTGGTTCGTCAGCACGGTGTTCGGGGCCTGCCCGCCACGGATGGCGTCGATCGGAGCCTGGTCGGCGATGAGGGTGCGCTCGTAGGTCGCGATGGCGTATGCAATGCGCCCCGCCGTGATGGCGGGGTCACCAAACGCTGTCTGGAACAAGGCCGGGTAGCTGCCGTTGGCCCCTTGAAGGGCGGCCGCCACGTCGGCGGGGAAATTAGATCCCAGTTGCAGTGGCTCAACGACC
>JABSRK010000588.1 GCA_013213915.1 Planctomycetota bacterium | reverse complement strand
CCGCGTGGGCGGGCAGTTCTGCTGGACGTACGCGGCCGTGAAACTCATGCCCTCTCCGGCGAGCCGGTCGATGTTCGGCGTCTGGTGGAACTGCGACCCCTTGCCGAGATTCGTGCGGCCGGTGCTGACGTCCACCCAGCCCAGGTCGTCCGCGATCAGCAGCACGATGTTGGGCTGCTCGGTCCGAACCGCTTGCGTCTCCTCACCGGCCCCAGCGGGGACCGACGTGACGAGCAGCAAAAGCGGGGCGATCAGCGCGCGGTGCATCAATGAGGTCCCAGGCCCGGAGCGCGCCTTCAACTGCCCGGCAACAACCCGAGCTGGCTCATGAGCCCGAGTGTATCCGAATAGCGCCAGGCGCGGCGCACCCGTCCGCCTGCGATTTCGAAGAGTGTGCAGTTCTCGACCTTGAAGGGCTTTCCCGTGGCGGGCTGGCCGAAGAACTCGCCATCGTTCGTCCCTGCGAGCGTGTAGCGGAGCGTCACCGCCCCATTCGACTCGTAGAGATCCAGCGGCTCCAGGTGGACATCGCTGGTTGCGCTCCACCAGCGTTCGAGTTGTTCGACTTCTTCGTCCGGTCCCGTCGTCGCGGGCTCGCCGTGAACGATGGACTGGTAGTCCGCGTGAAGCAGCGCCCGGTAGCCCGCAGCGTCCCGCCCGTTATCGCATGCGATCACCCGCCGCACGACGTCGACCCCGCGCGTGTCTGCCATGGCGAGACCCTCTCCTCGTCGACGCCTATATGGCGTCCCCAACGGGACTCGAACCCCATTCACCCAAGCGTAACCCAACGAAAGACAAGGGACCCAGTTCGTGAACACACCAGAACCACGGACGCCGCCCTCGCCGCGGGTGCCCCACCGTCGAGCCTCCCTTGGCACCCCTCGTTGCCAAAGCCCCGAATCATCGCCTAGCCTCTCTGGCACGGTGACGCGGCCATGAGGAATTCAAGCTACGAATCCCAAAGCTGGCAGCCCGCCTCGAGGGCACTGGCCATCCTTTCCTGGACCGCCGCCCTTCTGTTGACATGGGTGCCTGCGACCGAAGGCGCAGGCAACGTCTGGGAATACGCCGACCGCTGTTACTCCCTGCTCGGCCTTACCAACCACGACGACCTGAAGGGACCCTTCGACTGTCTCGACGGCGAACTCCTGCCCGTCCACGTAAACGGTGTCAAGAAGGACATCGGCGAACCCGCGGCGGCGGCCACTTTTCCCGGGGAATGCGACTATCCCGCCTGGCTGTTCGCCGCTAGTGAACACTGTTACGGTCATAGCCGCATCCAGGTGCTTGATACGCCTTCGAACGGCAACATCAAAGCGGTGCTCCTCTGTCGCCACAAGCAGATATGGAGCGACGTCGCTACTGCGTTCGACGACATCGCGATGATCGTCCACAACAGAAGCAATGGCGAAACGTGTTGGTTCCAGACGGATGACGGGGGAGCGCCCGCCAACTACCAGCGCGACGGCACGAGTGTTCCCGGACCCAAGACGGTAGCTGACCACAGCTTCTGGATGACACCGGACGCCACGGCTTCCGTGAACTGCATCACGTGCCACGACAGCGGCCCCTGGGTAAACAGCAGGTGGATGGACAACGCGATCAACGCAGGAGTCCCGACGATGAAGGACGGGAAAGGCGCTTACAAGAACAGCGAACCACCGTTCGATACGTGGCCGGAGCCCACGTTCATCACGGTCGCGCGCTCGGGCCTGAACATGGGGGGGAAACAGTGCTCGCTGTGCCACAAGATTGCTGCCAAGGATAACTTCGGTCGCGATTTTGCGACGTGCACGGAGTGGATCGAGAACAGTGTCGGGCGGCGTTACCCGACACGGCACGCTGGTCCTCCTTCGGACATCACGACCGCGACGGGAGAGAGCGTGCCGGTGGCGTACTGGATGCCGAAGGGCCACGGC
>JABSRK010000587.1 GCA_013213915.1 Planctomycetota bacterium | reverse complement strand
CGCTCACGCTCCTGGGCGCCATGGCGAGCGGGCTCCCGGTCGTCGCCAGCCGGATCGCCGGCAACACCGACCTCGTCCTGCCCGAGCAGACCGGGCTCCTGGTCGAGCCCGGCGACGCCCTGGGGCTCCGCGCCGCGGTCGAGCGCTTGCACGCCGACCCCGAGCTGAGGGGGCGCTTGGCCGCGGCGGGGCGGGCGCGGAGGGAAATTGATGAGTCCCAGGCGACCGGGGCAGTCTCCGTCTGGGTCGGCGGTCTCGATCGGCGGGGGCTCCGTTGCGGGTTCGACGGCTGCGCTGAGGACGCCGCCGGAGAGTCCGTAGCTCGAGTTGTTCGCGATGCGGATCGCGTCCTGCTCGTCTTCGTAGCCGATCAGGCACTGCACGGGTCCGAAGAACTCCTGCTGGGCGACGACGGAGTCGGGATCGGCGATGAAGGCCGTTGGTTCGATGTAGTATCCCTTCGCCAGATCCTTCGGCCGGCCGCCACCACACAACAGCGTGGCGCCGTCGTCGATTCCCTGTTGGATGAGTGCCTCGACCCGTTCGCGCTGGGCCGCGCTGCACTGCGGACCCTGCAGGGTCTCGGGATTGGTGGGGTCGCCGACCTTCACGTTCGCCATAGCGGCTTTCAGCTTCTCGCCGGCTTCCTCGAGATGGCTGTTGGGCACCAGGATGCGCGATAGGATCGCGCAGCCCTGGCCCGCGTGCATACACACACTCGCGCCAGCTTGCCCCGCGATGTCCGGGATGCCGGGCATGTCGTCGAGCAGAATCAGCGCCGACTTGCCGCCGAGTTCGAGGGATACCCGCTTCACGAACGGTGCCGTGACCGCGAGGATGCTCTTGCCCGTGGCGGTCGAGCCGGTGAACGACACCATGTCGACGCGCGGGTCCACGGTGATCTGTTCGCCGATGCCGTTTTGCGAGGACGTTATGGTGTTGACCACGCCGGGAGGAATGTCTGTGTTCTCGCAAACGAACTTGCCGAACAGCAGCGTGCACCACGGCGTCGCAGGAGCGCCCTTGAGCACCACGCTGCAACCCGACGCCAACGCCCAGCCCACTTTCTTGAGGTTCAATTCGTGGGGGAAGTTCCAAGCCGTGATGGCACCCACCACACCCACCGCCTCGCGCTCGATCCAACGCCGCGCCTTGCCCATGCCGAGCGCATCCGCCTCGCCGAGATCTTCGGACCACTCATATTTCTCGAGAAAGTCGGCGTAGTAGTTGAGGCTGCGCACGGGCACGTCGAGGGCGGCGTTGTATGTCATGTTGATCGGACAGCCCACCTCGGCGACGTAGCTGGTGCGCAGATTCTCGAGGTTCTCCTGGAACGCATCGTGGAGCTGGCGCAGGCAGCGCGCCCGCAATGTGTGATCGCGCGACCAATCTGTCTCGTCGAACGCCCGCCGAGCCGCCGCGATGGCCCGTTCGATGTCCTCGGGCCCGGCGTCAGCGGCGACGCCGATCACTTCCTCGGTGGCCGGGTTGATGTTCTCGTAGCTGCGGCCGCCCGTTGCCTGGACGAGTTCGCCGTCGATCAGAAGTCGTTCTTCTCGAAAAAGGTCGGTCATGAGGGGATTTCCTCCGGTCTTCCGTCGGGGATCAATCGCGGTCGTGCGCCGCCGTCCCGCTAGTTCTAACCGATTTCAGCACTCGGCGGGACCTTCTACAATGGGCGACGGACAATGAGGGAGACGAACGAATGTCTGCGACATCGATTGAGTGGAACGCCGAGCGAATGCTGGAGCTCGCAACGCGGCACGCCAGCGTCGAGGGGCAGAGGCGTCTCGATGATCTGATGGACACGTTGATCGAAGAGCCCGTCTACGAGTTTCCCGTGCAGGGACTTACACTTCGCGGCGGTGCCAGCGTACGCCGCTACTACCGGCAGTTCTTCGACGACTATATGTCGCGGGTCACC
>JABSRK010000586.1 GCA_013213915.1 Planctomycetota bacterium | reverse complement strand
ATCGTCCGGCAAACCCTGGTCCGCACCGGCAGGCCATGGCCTGAAGGTGTGCACGTCGCTGATCTCCTTGAGGTCACCCGCGTACCCAGTGCCTGATTCCCTGGCCAACCCGACGTGGCTGATGGCCAGCCCCTCAAGGTCGGGATAGTTCGGGATCGTCATGGTGTTGCCGAGGTATTCACCGCTGGCGTTGAGCGCGCCGCAGCTCCCATTCCAGAACCACAGGAAACTCGGCGTCGTCGCGAAGATGTCCCCCACCCAGAGTTCGAACCACAGGTTGATGGATAGCGGGGAGAGGGCGCCGCCGCCGAAGTTGTAGCCATCGCCGCCGTCGTAGCCCGGGGCACAGATGGCATCCATGCAGTTCGGGCTGTTCGGAGCGTCCCAGTCCATGAAGTAGGTTCTACCCAGGACCGGTCCGGTGCCCATCGTTGAACTCTCGCTGGTGTACTCGCGCAGCCGGAATGATCGCGTGGAGTCCCGGGTCGCCTGAGTCCAGACGATGGAGAGGCTCTCGCTGGTGCCCGCGAAGCTGAAGTCGTTGACGCGCACGGAATACCAGCCGGTGGTGGTCGGGTTGAACTCGACGATTTCGAAGTTGTCGTTGAACGAAGACGAAGACGTCACGGTCGAACCTGAGCAGGTGTTCTCACCCTGGTAGATCGCGAGGTCGAGGTCGGCATCGAGGGTGTCGGTCGAGTAGGTGGCGTCGGCGTTGCTGAGCCACGCGATGCACACACGCGCCATGTCGCCGCGAGTGAGCCAGATGTTCCGCACGTAGTAGCTTCCACCGCACGCGTACGTACCGGTGGTGAAGTCCGACGGCACGATGCTGTCGTTGATGATACGGAGGTCCTGGGCCGTGCGAACGGCGGCGAGGCCGTTGATCGCGCCGGCGCCGTCCTGGTCAGACAAGCGCGAGGCGCCCTCGATGTTGTGCCACGCCGTGGCCATCATGAGGGCGATCCCGGCGCCCGGGTACGTGCTCACGGTGCCGCCGCCAACGCCCGTCACCATCGTGTTGGCGAGGTTAGCGGTCGTGAAGGGAGCCGAGAAGCTGGTGCCGCAGTAGTTGTCGATGAGCCAAGCCGCCGGCTGGGTGATGCCGGGGCAGCCCGCGCCCTGGGCGTTCACCGTGCCGTCCCCGAGGGTATTCACGGAAACACCCGAAGCCACGACGTTGGGCTTCTCGCAACCGGTGCTCGGGTTACCCGTACACGAAAACCAAGCCATCGAATCACCGGTCCAGTCGCCGTCGTCGTTGTTGTCGATGCCACCCACGAGCAGGATGTTCCAGCCCGCGTGCCCAACGGGGCTGCCCAGTCCGGCGTTACCGGCAGAAAGCACCACGTTGTCGATGCCGGCGCGGACCCGGTAGTCGTAGTAGCGATCCATCATGTCCAGAACGCCCGTTGGAGTATTGGGGCCGTAGCTACCGTTGAGGATCTCTGCAAGGGGACTGGAACCGCCGCCAGTCCCAGCCGCACCACCAGCAAGCGCCCAGTCCGCAGCCGCCAGCACGTCGCTGTCGGAATAGCTGGCCGCGTTGGCGCTATAGAGCTTCACGTCAGGCGCTGATCCTCCACGCGTGGGTTCGGAAGAAGCGACGTTGCCGGATGTCCCGTGGATGTGGTCATCCGGGTCCGCCGGCAGGCGATACCAACCGAGCACGTTGAGCCACGGACACGCCGGATCAACGCCATTGTTCTCGATCATGGCGACTTCCACATCCCGGCCCTTCACGCCGAGCTGATGCACGCGGTCCGTCCGGTGGGTTGCCTTGGAGTCCTCGTTGGTGTCCTCGTACTTGTCAGTCTCGAGGTACAGGGTGTCGACGACCGGCAACGCCGCCACGGCGAGGATCTGCGCATCTGTCGCGTCAAAGAACACGATCGGGGCGCCGGTGGAGACGTAGCGAGGGATGA
>JABSRK010000585.1 GCA_013213915.1 Planctomycetota bacterium | reverse complement strand
TGCGACCCGCCAGGAAGTAGCTGGACGCCGTATTCGTCGTGTCGCGCTTCTGCATCACCACGAATGCGATGGAGAAGATCAGCAGGAAGTAGATGCCGACGACGATCCAGTCCAGGGTCTCGAAGAACATGCCGAATCAACGAAGCTCGAAGCCCTGGGTCAACCCGCCAACACGCACGCTGAACGCACCCGGCTCCGCCTTCCACTTCAGCTTCCGATCGACAAAGGCCAGGTCGTTCGCTCCGAGGGTCCAACTGACGCGCTGCTGCGCGCCCGGATCGAGCGTCACGCTCTGGAAGCCACGAAGCCTCTGAACAGGCGGCGTGATCGTCGCGTATTCATCCCGAACGAACAGGAGAATCACGTGACGGCCTGCCCGCATGCCTTCGTTCTTGACGGTTACCGATACGGCGAGCTTGCCTGTCGCCGTCAGCGGCGCCCCCTCGACCTTCAAGTCCTCGTACGCGAACCTGACGTAGGACAACCCGTGACCGAACGGAAACTGGGGATTGAACGCGTTCTTGCCGAATCCCTTGTCGAACCGCGCGCTCTCCTTGTGATCGTAGGGAACGAGGGATCCCGACTGGCGTGGGTAGGTGAAGGGCAAGCGGCCGCAGGGGTTGAAGCGCCCCGTCAGCACATCCGCGATGGCTTGCGATCCGTACGGCCCGGGGAAGCCAGCGTGCACGATCGCGGCGACACCATCCGCGATGCCGTCGAGCAGGCGCGGACGCCCCTGGAGCAACACCAGAATGACGGGTTTTCCCGTGTCGATGAGCGCGCGCACGAGGCCAACTTGTGGTGCGGAGAGCGCCAGATCTTCGATATCCCCCGGTTTCTCGACGGTTGGCTCTTCTCCGATCACGGCGACGAGGACATCCGCAGCCGACGCCGACGCTCGCACGGCATCCATGTCGCCCTCGCTATCCACCGTGCATCCGGAGACGTGTGTGACACGGTCCGCGCCTAACGCTCCCCGCAGCGCCTCGAGCACAGTGGGGATTCCCTTGGGATAGGCCGCCGGGTCCGTGCCCTGCCATGTCCACGTCCACGACCCATGCAGCATGGGGAGCGACACGGCTCCGGGACCAGTCAGCAGGACGCGACCACCACCAAGGGGCAGGGCCCCTTCATTCTTGAGCAACACGAGTGACTCTCGCGCTGCCCGCAGGCTGAGGGCGTGGGCCTCGGCCCCACTGAGGGCCGGCGCAGGCGCGGCGGGGACAGGATCAAACAAGCCAAGCTGCCGCTTCATCCGCAAAATTCGCAGCACGGACCTGTCGATTCGTGACTCGTCGAGCTCTCCGTCGCGCACCAGCTTGATCACCGCGTCCGTGAAGCTGTAGTCGAGGGGGACCATGCAGAGGTCGACCCCGGCGCGAACCGCCATCCGCGCGGCCTCCGCGTACGTAGGCGCCACGCGGTGCATGTCGCGCAGCTTCTTGACATCTTCCCAGTCGGTCACGACCACGCCTTCGAATCCAAGCTCCTTGCGAAGCACGGTAGAGAGAAGCCGTCGGCTCGAATGAACGGGGACACCGTTCACCTCCCCCGAATTGACCATGACGCTCACGGCTCCGGCTTCGATCCCAGCTGCGAAGGGCGGAAGAAACAGTTCCCGCATCATCCGCTCGGGGATCCAGGCCGCCGTCCGGTCCTTGCCGCTAAGGGGGAAGCCGTATCCAACGAAGTGCTTGAGGCAAGCGCCGACCCGCACCGGCTTGCTGGGATCATCGCCCTGCATCCCGCGGACCGCGGCGGCGCCCATGCGGGACGCCAGGTGCACATCCTCACCGTAGGTCTCGTAGAAACGCGACCACAGCGGGGTTCGGGCGACGTCCACTACGGGCGCGAAGTTCCACGGGATACCGGACGCACGCACGTCTTGAGCGGTGACCGCAGCGGCGGCGCGCACGAGCTCCTCCGACC
>JABSRK010000584.1 GCA_013213915.1 Planctomycetota bacterium | reverse complement strand
TGGCGCCCCCGGCTCCCTCGCCATTTGTTTCCGTCTGGGCCGCCTGCAGAGCCGAGGGCTGAGGCGCGACCCCGGGGTCTGCGGGGTTGTCGCGGCCGGAGATCCGAACCAGGCGTGAGGCGGTCACCGTGAGGTCACCGCCGGGTGTGTTCCCAAAGGTGTTCGATGAAAGTGTGCCTCCCTCGTGGAGCAGCACCGTGCCGGCGTCTACCGAGATGTTTCCGACGTCCCCATCGAAATCGGTCTGGTTCTCACTCCGCACTCGGGAACCCAGCCCGTCGCCTCCCAGGCCCGAGAGTTCCAACCGCTCGGGAGCCTCGATGATGATGTCACCCATGCCTCCGCTGCTCCCGGTGAGCGTCACTACGTCTGCGCCATCGAGGATCTCCACCACCGGGGCGCGAAGCGAAATACTTCCCACTCCCTTCGCGGAGTCATTGCTCAACGTGAGCAGATCGGCGGAGCCCTCTCCGGGTGTCGAGGGGAAGACAACCCGGTCTCCAAAGAGCAGCGAATCCGGCGGCGTTCCCCCCTCATTCCCATCGGTGCCGTACAGTCGAATGCCACTGCGCGCCTCGATTGCGATGCTGCCACCGCAGCGGTTTCCGTTACAGCCGGCCCCCGAATTCTCTGTATAGACCGTCGCGCCCTTGCTCAACTCGACGCGGTCGCCCTGGACGAGGATCGAAGCTGAACCTCCCAGGCTCCCGACGAAGCCATTGAACATCACGATTCGCGAGCCGCCATTCGCGTTCGATCCGTACAGGAGAACGTCCCTGGACCCCACGAGGGTGACGTCCCTTCCGTTGCTCCTGAGCGCCGCGCCCTCGGACATCGCGATCTCGCCGCCGCGGAAGGAAATCTCCCCATCGACCTCTTTCGAGAAACCAAAGGGTCCGATACGCCATTGCGAACCCTGGAGTTCGATTCGTCCGCCGGCCCCGATGAAGCCGAATTCTTCGAGGGGCGCCATGGTCAGCAGGGGATCGCCCGCGCCCTCTGGCGCGAGCGTGAGTTGCATGCCGTTAGCGAAACCGCCGTCCAGCGCGGTGCTCAGGTGGAAAGCCCCGGGGACGTCGACCGCGGAGGAAGGCCCGAACATGAAGCCGCTTGGGTTCAGGAAGTAAAAGTCGGCGCCTCCGGTCGATGGACGCCAGATCTGGGAACGCAACACTCCACCGATCAGCGACGGGGTTCCGCTAGCGACGTAACTCACCACAGCGTGTGCGGGGTCGCCCGTGAAGACCGCGGTGTCGGTCTCGGCAAGGTCGAAGTGCTCGAACCGGTGGAATAGGTTCCCGCCGCTACGATTCCCCAGTTGATCACCGATCGTGAAGCTCTTCGGCTCACCGGCATCGTGCGGGACGAGCCCGTCCCCGGTTTCGATGTGAGTCGTGACGCCGTTCCACGCAACGGGGGGACCGGCCTGAGCCCAGGCGAAGCCCGGAGCGACGAAGGCCGCCACGAGCAAGCACAGGCTGAGTGGCGTCACTCCAGTGCGGTTCACGGCTCCAGATCCCTTCGTCTTCGTAAGGCGACCAGCAATCGGAGACCAGCGCCGGCGAGCAAAACCGCAAGTCCGGCCAGTCCGGTCGGGCCCAGCGTCGGAATGGACGTCGATGGTGCTACCAGTGTGGAGGGTCCACCCGGATCCACGATCTTCCCGTCAGAGCCGGTGTCGTCACCCTGAACGCCGTCCTCGAGCGTGAACTCGACGGTCGTGATCGACTTGCCACCGATGACCTGAGACCCGAAGCTGGAACCGGTGCCCGCCGGGAGGCTGTACCAGGCGTTGGTATTCGGATCGCCCGGAGTGGTGGGGCCGTGTTTTCGGTAGGGTGGCGATACGGCAGTTGCGCTGTGGAAGTAGAGCTTCACGTCGGCGCTCGGACACGGCAGCTTGAAGCGCGTCACACCCAGAGGATAATCGTGCCCGGG
>JABSRK010000583.1 GCA_013213915.1 Planctomycetota bacterium | reverse complement strand
GTCAGGTCCGGACTCGGCAGCATTGGTCCAGGTCACCCCCCGGTCGCCGCTCCACCACAGGCGCCCCCCGTCGTCGCTGGCTTAGGCTCGCGGGGGGTCGGCGGGGGAGAAGGCCAGGGCCGAGAGGTAGCTGCCTGCGCCAATGGAGAAGTCGCGGTTCGAGTGCAGGCTCTCGGTCCAATCGCTGCCGCTTTTTTCGTAGCGCCACAGGTGGTCACCGAGGAAGAAGAAGTCCTCCTGGTCGAGCGGGTCGGCCACCACGGGCGGCAACCAGAGGTTCGACGCGCCGGCGGGGAAGTCCTCCATGTCCAGGCCCGGGTTCTGCTCGCCCGTCTGGATGAGAACGAAGCCGGGGTAGGTGCTGAAGACGTAGTCGTGGTCCCCGTCCCCGGAGTTCAGATGCCCGTAGTCGCCGCTGATCAACTGGTCGAAGTCGGTGCTCGGGCCGCTGCTCCAAGCCTGGCGTACGCCACGCTGGTAGCCCTGGTCCTGGGTGCCGGCCAGGATCAGGTCCGGGTCGGCGGGCGCCGAGGCCGCGTCCAGCTCGGTCAGCCCGACGAAGTAGAGGTTGAGCGAGACGGCGCCCGAGTCGGACGCCTCCTGCGTGACGACGTCTACGTGAAGGCGTTGATGCGTTCGGACTCGACCTCCAAGAAGACCCTGCGCAAGGGCTTCGAAGAGGCGGACGAGTACCTCGAGAAGGAGGCCAAGAACCGCGAGAAGTGGGAGAAGGCGCGGGAGAAGCTCGAGAAGGAGGCGAAGGACAAGGACGACAAGGAGAAGGCGGACAAGGCAAAGGAGGAGCTCAAGAAGCCCTACACGCCGCTCGCCCCCAACCCCTCTGCAGAGGCGTTCATGGCGCTTCGATCTGGTGATCTCACCGCCCTTGTCAGCATCAACAAGGCCTCTGACTACCTCCACTTCCTCGACGCGCTCGGCAAAGAGGAGATCAAGTGGACGCTCCAGGTCCCGATCGCGCGCGAGTCCGACCTCTATCACGTGAAGAGTGAGGCCGCCCTGACCGGCAGGCACATCGTGATGACCCCGTCCCTCAGCGTTCACCCGGGGACACTGCGCAGCAGGAGCATGGCGGCAGAGTTCGTCACAAAGGGGGCGAAGGTGACCTTCGTCCCCCGCTCGGACTCCACGAGCGCGCACGAGTCCTGGCTGCGTGATGTGGGCGAGCTCGTACGAGCCGGTCTCGACGCAGACGCGGCGCTCAGCGCGATGACCCTCCATGGAGCCGAGGTGCTCCGTGTGGAGGACCGCGTTGGCAGCCTCGACGAGGGCAAGGACGCCAACATCCTCTTCTTTGACGGCGACCCATTCGCCGCCACGACCAACCTCGAGGCTGTTCTCCTCGAGGGAGACTTCATCACCGGTGAGGTGGAACGATGATTCGCATCAGGACGCGACCCGTGTTGGCCTTCGTGGCCTTGACCCTCTCCCTCTGCGTGGCGCAGCCCGCGCTGAGCGCCACGTCGATCCTTGACGATAAGGAGGAGGCCGCGGACGCCAAAGAGGAAGAGAAGGAGCCCAAGGACCGGTACTTGGTGGTCGTCGGAGCAGACATCCACACGGGGACTGGAGAGGTCTTGCGTGACGCGCGCCTGCTCGCCAAGAACGGGAAGATCGTCGCAATCGGCTACGACGACTTCGAGGTGCCGGGCTTGGATTTTGGCCTCGACGTTCCGGCCGACGAGCGCGACTACGTGCTTGAGATCTTGGATGCATCCAACGTGAATCAGGGGCGGGTATACCCGGGCATGGTCGCGTTCAGCTCCTCCGGGCTCCTCGGAGGAAGCGGTGATCTCCGTGACTCCATCGATATGTTCAACCGGAACATGGTGCTGGCGCTCGCAGCGGGGATCACGACGACGGGCCAGACCTCATCGACGGCGAAGCTCAAGCGCTACGTGCCGAGGGATCCCCCGCGGGATTAT
>JABSRK010000582.1 GCA_013213915.1 Planctomycetota bacterium | reverse complement strand
GCCGCTCTTCTTTGTTCTTCACCGCCTCGCGTCAGGGTTCGCGGTCTCATCCTCAGGATCATCACCACCGCCCCCGCGTCCGCCGCCGCGACCGCCGCCGCCGCGTCCTCCGCCGTCCTCACCGCGAGCGCCCTCTCCACCTCGGCCTCCACCTCCACCGAACAGGCGCTCACGCCGGAGCTCATCCTCGGCCGTCTCAGTCACCGGACTCTCGAGCGGAGCGAGGCCGCCGTCAGTGAGAACTCGCTTCGCGGCTTCCACGGCAGCGGCTACCTCCTCATCGAGATCGAGCGGGTCGGCCTCAGCCTCTTCGTCGCCCTCCTCGGCAGCAGCGCTCTTCGGATCCAGAACCGAGAGCCACTCTTCTTCCCGGCTGAGCCCCATCGCGATCGCCGCCGCTGCCTGTTCACGGGGCTCTCCTGATCGGAAGGTCTCCGTCAGGAACTCGACCACCTCCTCATCGCGGAGCAGGTAGCCCAGGGACACGATCGCGTTCACGCGCAAGAGCGCCTCCCTGTCCTTCTTGGCGACCTTCAAGAGCATCGATCGAGCTGACTTCTCCTCCGCTCCGGTCGCACCGAGCGCGCGCAGCAGGTTCTTCTCGATCTCCACGACCTTCTCCTTGCGGAGCGCGCTCGATATCGAACGGTAGGACTTCGGCGCAGCGAGCTGTTCGAGCGCCACCGCGGCCTCGTTGCGTACTTCGTCCTTCGAGTCCCCGATGAACTCCACGACGACTTCCCAGTAGGAAGGCGGAGAGTTCACACCGATCTGGTGCAGCACCTGGGGTCGACGATCCTGGTTGTTTCCTCCACCACCTCCACCACCTCCGCCACGGCCGCCGCCGCCGCCGCCGCCGCCGCCGCCCCTGCCTCCACGACCTCCGCCATTGGCCGAACCGGCAGCGCTCCCGCGGAGCTCGTCGAGGGCGAAGTCCCGCGCCTCGGGCTCGTCAGCCGTGATGATCGAGCGGAACGCGCTCGCCCGTTCCCCTCCTCGAAGGATGCCGCGACGCAGCTGATCGATGAGTTCGAGGACCTCTTCACGAGTCAGGATACGGCCCGCGGTCCCCATGGAGACGTCGTAGACGTCTCCGAGGATCAAGCGTTTCGGGGCGCGCGCCTTGGCCGACATCTTGATCTCGGATTCGGGGTCCGTGGTCTGGATCGCCGTGACGAAGCACCACTCGAGCTCATGCGCCGTCACCTCGTACGGAACCGAGAGGATCACGCTCCCTCCGGGCGAGAGGAAGACGTGCTGCGGAGCGACCACGTATCCCTGGTCGTCGGGACGCAGGATGTTCTCGCGAATCTGGATGTCGAGCTCGCGCAACTCTTCGGGGGTGAGCGGCTTGAATGCCCTGCAAGCAGACGCCTTGCTCCCCTGCCAGCAGTTCGTCGCGACGATGTTCAGGGTGAGCTCGGCCAGCTCCTCGATCTTCTTCTCCGTGTAGACGTTCGCGAGCATGCGCTCGTTGGCGCGCTCGCCGGTCATGTTGACGGCCAGGCTGCCGGTGCTGGTGTCGCCGTGGAGGATCGGATACTCGCGGTCCGGGTGCTGCGAGCCGAACAGCAGCTCCTGCGCCATGGCCTGGTAGCCACCGGTGACCGCGTTGACGATCAGCGCTGTCGACTCGACCGTCTGCACGCCCATCTCGAT
>JABSRK010000581.1 GCA_013213915.1 Planctomycetota bacterium | reverse complement strand
AACGACACCGACGCTGTGGGTGTTGGTGATCATGACCGGCCCCTCGAGGAAGCCCGACTCCTTCACCCAGGTCGTCCCGGTCATCTCCCCGTTGCCGTTGAGCGAGTACCACCCGGCGAACACCGGGTCGTTGCTCCCGCGACCTCGCGGCATGACCGCCGTGACCCCGGTCCGGACCGGACCTTTGCCCACGATCAGCTTCCCCTTCCCCGTGATAAGGGTCGTGTGCCCCACCTCGACGCCCGGCACGTCCGTAATCGCGTTGTATGGGCCGGGCTTGCCGTCGAAGGGCACGCCGAGATCGCGCGCGCGCGTCGTCTCCTGGGCCGGAGCCAGGAGCGCGAAGAAGAGAACGAGCGCCGTGGCCGTCTTTAACGATGCGAGGCCAGAGCGCGCTTGCTCGAGGATCATGGGTAACGTCCTTGCGAAGAAACAGCGGGAAGGGTGAACCCCGAAGCCTACACGGTGCCGCCCGACCGGTGAAATCCCCGACACGGCGCTCCGTGGCGGCGCGGGCACCTCCTGTGCTCGGGCGCAGGCTCCCACAGTCCGCAAGGGACGGGCTATGCTCCACGCTCGCGCCCCCTCCGTGGCCGCAGCCCCGCCATGCCCACCTCCTCAACACCGATCCGCAGCGCAGGCCCCAGATTCGCGATCTGGTCCACGGCTGCGGCCTTCGCCACCTACTTCTGCATGTACGCGTTCCGCAAGCCCTTCACCGTCGGCGTTTACGCGGATATAGAGCTCTGGGGCATTGACTACAAGATCGTCCTCATCGTCACGCAAGTACTCGGCTACACGATCTCGAAGTTCAGCGGCATCAAGATCATCTCCGAGATGACGCCTGAGCGCCGCATCGTGGCGGTCGCCCTGCTCATCGCAATCGCCGAGTCGGCGCTGCTGCTGTTCGGCCTCATCCCTGCACCGTTCAACTTCGTCTGCTTGTTCTTCAACGGCCTGCCCCTCGGACTCGTGTGGGGCATCGTCTTCTCCTTCCTCGAGGGACGGCGCGCCACGGAGATGCTCGGAGCCGGCCTCTGTTGCAGCTTCATCCTCGCTTCTGGCGCAGTGAAGTCCGTCGGCACGTGGCTCATGTCCGACTTCGGAATCAGCGAGTTCTGGATGCCGGCGGCGACCGGCGGTGTGTTCGTCGTGCCGCTGATCATCTCCCTGTGGATGCTCGCCCGGGTGCCTCCGCCTTCCGATGCGGACACGGGGCGACGCAACCGCCGCGACACCATGAACCGCTCGCAAAGGCGGGCCTTCTCCGCCGACATCGCCCTTGGCCTGATCCTCCTCATCGCCGTCTACACCGTGCTGAACGCTTATCGCGACTTCCGCGACAACTTCGCCAAGGAACTGTGGGCCGGACTGGGCTACGCGGACACGCCGAGCATCTTCACCCTGTCGGAGATCCCCATCGCCGCGGCCGTGCTTGTCAGCGCCGCCTTCATGGTCCTGGTGCGTGACAACGCCCGAGCTTTCCACGTCAGCCTCACCTCGATCATGATCGGTAGCGCCACCGTAGCCGCGTCCACCTTCGGCTTCACACATGGGACCGTCGGGCCAGTCGCGTGGATCATCCTGGTGGGCGTCGGCATGTACGTGCCCTATATCGCCTTCCACGTGATGGTCTTCGAACGCCTCATCGCCGCCCTGGGCCGCCGCGCCAACGTGGGTTACCTCATGTACCTGTGCGATGCATTCGGCTACCTGGCCAGCGTCGCGGTCATGCTGTACAAGAACTTCGGCGCCCCCGAGCTCAACTGGATCGAGTTCTTCGTCGGCGCGAGCTATGTCACCGCGGGCGTGTCCGCGGCCCTGGGCATCGGCGCGCTGGCGTTCTTCCGTAACCGCATCCGGATAGCACCGTGACCGACTCGCCCAACGCACGCGCTCTGGTGTTCGACGGGCCGAACCTGCCGCTCCGCCTCGAATCCCACCCCTA
>JABSRK010000580.1 GCA_013213915.1 Planctomycetota bacterium | reverse complement strand
GGGCGTGGCGGTGAAGGCCGTGGGCGTGGCCGCGGCGGTGAAGGCCGTGAGCGTGGACGCGGCGGTGAAGGCCGTGGGCGTGGCGGTGAAGGTGAACGCAGCGAAGAGCATCGTCGCGGCGGCGGCGACGGCTGACCTGCTCGCATACCGCAGGGAGCCAGGTGCCGCTTCGCGGCGAAGACCGGGTCCCTGCGGTCGCGCTACCGCTCGATCTCGTAGCGCTCGAGCTTCTTTCGCAAACCCAACCGGGACAGACCGAGAGCCTCTGCCGTCTTGGTGAGATTGCCCTCGTGCAACCTGAGGGCGCGAGCGATCATACGACGCTCGAGATCGGAAACGGCCTGCTTCAACGGCACGTCCGCACCCGGATCCACTGGACCGAGTTGATCCACATCGACCGGTTCATCGCCAAGAGTCGCCAGCCGCCGCACTTCATTGCGCAACTCCAGCAGGTTCCCCGGCCACGGACGCAGCAAGAGCGCCTTCCGCGCGCGAGGAGTGAGGTTCAGCTTCGGCGCCTCCTCTTTCATGATGCGTTCGAGCAGTAGCGGAAGGTCCTCAGGGCGATCGGCGAGCACCGGAAGCCTCAGGGTGACACCCTTGAGTCTGAAGTAGAGGTCTTCGCGGAACCCACCGGCCACGACCAGTTGATCGAGCGCACCCCTGGTGCCCACGATGACGCGGACGTCCGCTCGTCGCGTCTCGTTCTCTCCCACGCGGCGGTACTCTCCGCTCTCGAGAACACGCAAGAAGAGCGCCTGCGTCTCGATGTCCAGATCGTCGGCGTTGTCGAGGTACAGCGTGCCTCCCTCGGTGGATTCGAGGATGCCCCCGCTGGCATCACCCGCGCCGGTATAGGCGCCGCGTGCGTGGCCGAACAATTCCACCTCGGCCAGCGAGGCCGGCAAGGCCGCGCATGCCAGCGCCATGAACGGCCGCTCCGTGCGGGGGCCGCTCTCGTGGATGATCCGCGCGAGCCGCTCCTTGCCCGTGCCGGCCGGCCCCTGCAGCACGATAGGCAGATCGGTGGGGATGACGCGGTCCACCTGGCCCAGCAGGGCCTTCATGGGGGGCGACTCCGCCACGAGGCTCTCGTAGGAATACCGCAACCGGTCGTTCTGCTCCCGTGCCGCGAGCGCGCGACGCACCTGGATCAGTTCGTCCCTTCCCCGGCGAACCCTCTCCTCTAAATCCTGCTTCTTGACGCGCTCGGCGGTAAATCGCCCGCTGTTCTCCAGGGCGATGGCTGCGAGATCGGCGAATGACTCCAGTACGTCACGATCATCTTCACGAAACGAGCCGCGCGTGAAGCGGTTGTCGAGGTAAAGCACCCCCCGCACCTCGCCACGAAACAGCAACGGCACGCACAACACCGACCGTAACTGCAGCGCGTGGACCGAAAGGAACTCGCTGAATCGCTCGTCCTCGCTCGCGTCCTCGACAATGATGCCGCGACGCTCCTCCCGCACCCGGGTTGCCAGATGTCGGCTGATCTCGAGCTCGGGATCGCTCACGTCCTTGCGCCAGTAGTTGCGGGCTACCTCAACGCTCAAGTCATCATCACGAAACACGAGCAGGAAACCGCGCTCGGCGGCCGCAAGATCCACGGCGGTGTCGATGATGCGCGACAATACCTTGTCCGGATCGAGCTCCTCCACAATCTGTCGCGTGATGAGCAACAGCTGGCGGAGTTTCCGGTTCTCGTCTTCAGCATTGCGGAGCGCGCGCTTGCGCTTGCCCATCCGCTGGAAGATAGGGATGGTGCCGCGGCCAAGCCGAGCAGCCCCTCCCTCCTCTTCGATCCCTTCGAACACCACGCTGGTCTTGCCACACGTCACTTCGTCTGACACCTCGAGTCGTGAACGCTTGACCGGCTCTCCCCGTAGCATCGTCCCGTTGCGGCTGTTGAGATCTCGCACGTACAGCGCCTTCCCGAGCCGCTCGAACTGGCAGT
>JABSRK010000058.1 GCA_013213915.1 Planctomycetota bacterium | reverse complement strand
CGTTCTGTTCGACCTTCCAGACGATCTTCTTTTTCGGCGTGACCTCGATGACGCTGTGCCCGTTGCCGGTGGCGATCAGGGTGTTGCCGTTCGGTAACCGGATCGCTCCGAAGACGTGGTTGCCGAACGCCTCGGGGCCGTGTCCGCCCTTGCGCGGCTTGCCGAACAGGGGGATGGCGTATTCCCACACCACCTTGCCGTCGTGGTCGTACTCGCGCACCTTGCCGTCCCCTTCGTGGCAGACGAGGTAGTGGCCGTTGCCGAGTTTGCGCGCGAGTCGCGTGTCCCGGTGGGGATGGGGGTGATCGACGGTCAGCTTGATCTGGTGTTTGAGCTTGCCGTCGCGGTCGACCTCGATGATGCGCCCGACGCCGCTCTCCACGATCATGGTGTGGCCGTTCGCGAGACGCTGAAAGGCGTGGACCTCCAGGCGCTTCCCTTCGTTGCCGTTCATCTTTCGCGCGTCATAGCTCCACACGATCTTCTTGTCGGGCGCGATCTCGATGACCTCGCCGAGATGGCGCTGGGCGAGGATGTTGCCGTTGGGGAGCCTGTGGATGTCGTGGAGGCTCCTGATCGGGAAGCTCCACGTGCTCTCGCCGCTGGCGTTCAGGATGTGGATCTTGCCGCGATCGGCGGCGAGGAGTGTGCGTTCCGGATAGGGGTTCTGCTTCTGCTGCACCTGGGATGGGGCGAGCGTCTCAACGAGGACGAGGGCGAACGTGCCGAGGATGAACCGCATACTCATGGTGTGTTGCTCCGGATCAATCGCCGTACAGCCCGGCCCGGGCCTGCAGGCGCAGGGCGGCATTGTAGGGACGTAGCGGCGGGACGTCGGCGAAGTCGTTTGGGCTTGTGCCCCCAACGCGGGAGGGCTTGAATGGAGGATGGCCCATGCGGCTCCAACCGTGCGGGTTCGCTTTGGAAGTCGTTGCAAGGGAGCGTGTCGTGGTCAGATGCTTGCAGATCCTCGTCGTGTTGGTGATGGCTGCGGTGGTTGCGGAGGGGCAGTGCGTTGCTCCGGGGACGGAGGACTTCGAGACCTCCACCGTACCCACGACGGCGCCGGGCGCCTGCTCGGTCTCGGGCCTCCTGCCCACCGGTTGGTCGAGCGCCTTCCCGAGCGCGTCAGCGAGCAACGTGTGGACGCCGTGGTCGGGGAGTACGCCCTCGAGCGGCGTCGGTCCCACTGGCGATCACACCACGGGAAACGGCATCTACCTCTACTGCGAGGCCAGCGGCTGCGTCAATTACACGGCGGTCCTGAACGCGCCCTGCTGTGACATGACCGCGGTCGCCGCTCCGACTGTTGAGTTCTGGACGCACATGTCCGGCGCCGGCATCGTGTCCCTGGAGTGCCAGGAGTTCGACGGCACCGCCTGGAACACGGTCTGGTCCCGGCTCGGGAGCCAGGGGAACCAGTGGATCTTCGCGTCCGTACCGCTGACGACGGTCGCCGGCCAGGCGACCGTTCGGTTCATCGCCATGGGCACGGACTGGACCGCAGATATCGCCATCGACGACGTCAAGATGGGGGAACCATCGGGCAACGACTGGCAGGTGAACCAAGCGGCCTTCGGGATCGACGTGGATGGCGCGACCACGTCCGGATTCTCGAGCCCGGCGGCGGTCTATTTGCAGTCGATCAACTGCGCGCCCATCCAGCCGGCGTCGGCGACGCTCAACATCTACGGCACCCTGCCGGGCGCGGAGTGGGAAATGGGCATCGTGAGCGCGAGCCTGATTCCCGCGTCGTCCCCCGCGGCCATCGTGTTCCCCAACGGCACCATCGTGAACCTGGATTTGGGCGATCCGTCCTTTGAGTGGCTCAGCACAGCCCTCGGCAACGGATCCATGTACCTGCCCGGCTTTCTTGGCGGGACCTCGGTGTCGGTGAGCATCCCGTTCGACGTCGTCGGGCCGTCGGATCTGGCGATCCAGGCGTACGCGATCGATCCGGGGTCTTTCCTCGGAGCCTCCGTGAGCCAGGGGGTGGAGGTCCACGTGGCCGCACAGGGCTCTGCCTCGTCGCTTCCAGGACCAACGGTGGAGAACACGTCCGTGGCCATCGACGTGGTGTCGAGTCCGGCGTGCTGGAGCACCACCGGGATCGACTTCTACGGGACCACGTACACCACCATCCACGTCTCCGACAACGGCCGCGTCACCTTCGGCGCCCCGGACAACGACAACTCGGCGACAATCGCCGAGGCCCTCGCCGGCGTCCCCTTCGTGGGGCTCTGGTCCGACTTCGGCGTGTCGTCGGGCTACGTCTCGGTGACCAACCCCCAGGCCAACGTGATCCGCGTCAATTACAACTCTCTGCCGTTCTATGGAGGGGGCGGCAGCACGACCAGCCACAACATCGAGTTCGATGTCGCCACGGGTGACGTCACCATCAACCTCGGTGCGGTGGCCGCCCTGGCGGGAATCGGTCCGCAGAACGCTCGCTTCCTCGGACTCAGCGGCGGAGGCGCGCTGCCTGCCACCGACCCCGGTGCGGCTGCGTTCCTGCCGGGAGCTGCCGGCACCGCGGGCGCCGCGAGCGACATGATCTACGACTGGCTCGCCTACGGAGCCGGGAACCAGTTGAGCGCCATCACCGCGGGGGTCACGTCGATCCGGTTCGTGAACGTGGGCGGCTTCTACGACTGGATCGCTTTCTGATCTTCCGCGCCCTCGGCGTACCTAACAGAGGATGCGCGCGCGGTCCGGGTCGTAGGCGCACCGATCGGTACGTGTGGCGACGTATTCGGTCCCGAAGGCCGCGATCTTGTAGTTCGTCCCGCCCGCCCGGTCGGCGGGGAGGTAGCCCATGGCGACGGTCTTGTCGATCCGGTGGCCGATGCCGCCGGAAGTGACGATGCCGACCACCTCGCCGTCCGACAGGATTGGCTCAGCGCCGTGCAGGGCGATGTGCTCGTCGATGGTGAACAGGCACATGATCTCGTCGGGTCCCGCGGCCTTCTGCGCCACAAGGGCGTCACGGCCGATGAAGTCACCGCCGGATTTCAGGTGGACGTTGAAGCCGAGGCGCGCGTCCAGGGGCGTGCGGTCGGTGGTGATGTCGGTGCCCCACACGTAGTAGCCCTTCTCCAGGCGACAGGAGTCGAGGGCCCGGTAGCCCACGTTGGCGATACCACATGCGGCGCCTGCCTCCATGAGCGTCTCGTACGCATGGGACGTGTACTCGACCGGGATGTGGAGCTCGAAGCCCAGTTCTCCGTGGTAGGAGACGCGCAGGGCGAGCACCGGGGCGGCGCCTACGTGGAGCTCCCTGCAGGTTCCGAACGGGAACCCCTCGTGGGAGACGTCGGCCTCCGTCACCTGCTGCAAGACTTCCCGTGCGCGCGGGCCGCCCAGGTTGAGGACGCCCCGGGACGAGGTGGCGTCGTAACAGACGACGGACTGGCCGGGGGAGACGTTGCTCTCGATCCAGTGCAGGTCGTGGCCCACCAGGGCGGTGCCGGTGACGAGGTAGAAGTGGTCTTGGCCCAACCGGGCGATGGTGAGGTCGGCCTCGATGGTGCCGCTCTCGTTGCACAGGGACGTGTAGGAGAGCTTGCCCACGGGCTTGTCGATGTTCCGCGTCGCCAGGCGCTGCAGGTGGGCGAGGGCGTCGGGTCCCCGGATCTCCATCTTGCCGAACGACGACTGGTCGAGGATGGCGACGCCGTCGCGTAGCGCCCGCACCTCGTTGGCGACGTGCTCTTCCCAGTGGCCGGGGCCGAAGGACGGCTGCTCCACCGCCTCGACGCCGTCCGGCGCGAACCACTGGGCGCGCTCCCAGCCGTTCTTCTCGGCGAAGACGGCGCCCTGGGCCTTGAGCGTCGCGTACAGAGGGCTACGCCGCAGGGCGCGCTCGGTCTTCGCCTGTTCGTTCGGCCACGCGATGGTGTAGTGCTTCGTGTAGTGCTCGAGCGCGCGTTCGGCGACGAAGCGCGTGCCCCGGTAGTGGGGGCTGGAGAAGCGGCGGATGTCGAGGGAGTGGATGTCCAGGCTCGGCCGTCCGTCGAGCACCCACTCCGACACCATCTTCCCCACGCCCCCCGCGCCGGCGATGCCGTAGCAGTTCATGCCCGCGGCGACGAAGCAGTTGGTGAGTTCGGGGGCCAGACCGAGGACGTAGCCGCCATCGGGGGAGTATCCGTCCGGCCCGTTGACCAGGCGCTTCACGCCCGCGTTCTCGAGACAGGACGACCGTTTGAGGGCGTGTTCGATGTGCTGCTCGAACTGCTCGTAGTTCGGCTCCAGGAGCTGGCTGACGAAGTCCCACGGAACGCCGTTGGTGGACCAGGGGATGGGGTTCGGCTCGAACCCGCCCATCATCACGCCGCCCAGTTCGGGGCGGAAGTAGATCAGGTTGTCCGGGTCGCGGGTGACGGGGAACGCGCGCGGCATGCCCTCCACCTTCTCGCTGACCATGTACTGGTGTTCGATGGGGACGACGGGGACGTTGACTCCCGCCATGGCCCCCACCTGCCGTGCCCACATGCCGGCGCAGTTCACCACGGCGTCGCAACCCACCTTGCCCTTCTGGGTGTCGACTGCGATGACGGCGCCGTTCACGACTTCGAATCCGATCACGCGGTTGTTGGTGGACAACGCTGCGCCGTTCGCTCGGGCACCGCGGGCGAGGGCCTGGGTCAGCATGGACGGGTCGCAATAACCGTCCGACTCGACGTAGGCGGAGCCGACGATCCCCTCGGGTCGGTCGAGCCCCGGGAACCGCTCCACCGTCTCCTCGGGGGAGAGCATGTGGACGTCGAGACCGAAGGCGCGACCCGTGTTCGCCACCTTCTGCAGCTCGATCATGCGCGCCGCGGACGACGCGATGCGCAACGATCCCACGCCCTGCCAGCCCGTCGCCTGTCCCGTCTCCGCCTCGAGCCCTTCGTACAGCTTCACCGAGTGCTGGATCATCCGCGTGACGTTGCGTGAGGAGCGGAGTTGCCCTACGAGTCCCGCCGCGTGCCACGTGGCGCCGCTGGTGAGGTCGTTCTTCTCGATGAGGAGCACGTCCGGGCAGCCTCGCTTGGCGAGGTGATAGGCGACAGACGTGCCCACGACACCGCCGCCGATGACGACAATGCGAGCGCGTTCAGGAAGGGTGTCAGTCATGTGTCTTCTCGTGCCACGCGGACCATCTCGAGGAGCAACTCGGCGACGTCCTTCACCGCGGGGCCGTCGTCGCGCTCCGCCACGCCGTCCGTGACCATGCGCAGGCAGAAGGGGCAACCGGTAACCACGGTCTCCGCTCCTGTCCCGATCAACTCGTCGATGCGATCGCGTCCGACGCGGGTCTCCGCCTCGTCATCGAACCACATGCGCCCGCCCCCCGCACCGCAGCAAGCGGTCTCCTTGCCGCGCCGCACCGGCTCCTGGAGCGCGCCGGCATCGGGGAGCATGGTTCGGAGCACCGAACGAGGCGCCTCCGTCTCGCCCTGGACCCGACCGAGGTAGCAGGGGTCATGGAAGGTGACGGCGCCGTTTACCGTGTCCTGGGTCGGTAGCTTGCCCGCGGCCTGCAACTCTGCAAGCAGCGCGGTGTGGTGCAAGACCTGGTAGTTCCCGCCCACCTCTGGGTAGTCCTGGCGCAGGGAGTTCAGACAGTGGGGACAGTGGGTGACGATGCGCTTCACGTCGTGGGACGACAGGGTGCCCACGTTGTGCTCTGCCAGCTCGGTGAAGACGAACTCATCCCCCATGCGCCGAGCGCACTCGCCGAGGCAGCGCTCCTCGGAGCCGAGAACCGCGAAGTTCACGCCTGCGTGCTGCAGCAGTTGGACGACGGCGCGGGCGGTCTTCTGGGCGTGGGCGTCGTAGGCGGCGGCGCAGCCGACCCAGTAGAGGATGTCGAAGTCGGGGTTGTCGGTGACGAGAGGCACGTCGAGATCCCGTGCCCAGGCCATGCGGTCCTCCTTGGGGAGGCCCCACGGGTTTCCCTGGCGCTGCGTCTTCTCCAGTGACCTGGCCGGAGCGCCGCGCAGCTCACCCACGCCGATCAGGTGGCGTCGCATGTCGGTGATCATGGCGACCGGGCTGACGCCGAGGGGGCAGACATCGTTGCATGCGTTGCAGGTCGTGCAGGCCCACAGGGCTTCCGCGCTCACCGCGTCGCCGTGCAGTTGCGGCATCTCCGACGTGGCGTCGTCCTCGTCCGTGCCTGCGGTGCGTGCGGCGCGGAGCAGCGGGCCGACGATGTTCAGGGCGCCGCGCGCGTCCTGCACGATGTCACGAGGGGAGAGGGGCTTGCCCGCGGCGTGGGCGGGGCAGACGTCCTGGCAGCGACCGCACGAAACACAGGCGTCGAGTTCGAGCAACTGACGTCGCGAGAAGTCCTGCACGCGGCCGACGCCGAAGCGGCCCGTCTCCTCCACCTCCTCGGCGGAGACCGGCTCAAGGTGGCCGAGCCGTTTCTCCTGCGTCGCGACGCTCAGCCCCCCGGCGACCACGTGCAGCAGGCGTGTGTAGGGGAGGGCGGCGACGAAGGCGAGCGCACCGACCGCGTGGACCCACCAGGTCACCAAGTGCACGGGGCCTGTTTCCGTCCCGCCTATGCCGCAGCCTCTGAGAGCCTTCGCGAACAGCAGGCCGACGAAGGAGAACCCGGGTTGATGGGTGTCCTCGCGCAGGATGCGCAGCCCCTCGGTGGCGTATCCGGTGAGGGCGAGGAAGATCAGGGTGCCGAGGATCACGGAGTCGGCGGCTGTGTGGCCGATGCTGGTATCGCTCCGGATGCGGCGCGCCAGGAACCAGCACGCGCCGACGAGGAGGGCGAGTCCCGCCAGTTCGAGGGTGACTTCGAACACTGCGTAGTAGGTGCCGAAATGGAAGACCGGGTCCGTGGCGCCGCGACCGGACAGATCGTGGGCGTAGTGCTCGATGGCGACGAGGACGCTGCCCAGGGCCAGCAGACAGAAGCCGAAGAACAGCAGTGCATGGGCGAGGGATGCGACGCCGCGTCCCCGCACCGTCCGTTGGGTGACCACGCGCGCCATGAACTGCAGCAGCGCCGTGGCCATGCCGGAGCGCGCAGGGTTGGCCCTGCCGAGCTTCCACAATCGCACCCGTTGCCAGACGCCGTACGCGCAGACCGCGAGGCTCACGACGGCCAGGACGTAGAACACGAGCTTGGAGGCGGGAGAGATGTTGCCGAAGATCTCCCGCGTGAGCTCCTCCTGTGGGAGGGGCGACTCGCTCACCGGTGCGGGCGTCATCACGCGCTCATTCTACGCGTCGGCGGCCTTCAGCTTCTCGATCAGCAAAGGGACGACCTCGTAGACGTCGCCCACGATGCCGTAGTTCGAGACCTGGAAGATGGGCGCGTCCCGGTCCTCGTTGATGGCGACGATGACCTTGGAGTTGCGCATGCCGGCGAGGTGCTGCACCGCGCCGGAGATGCCGAGGGCGAGATACAACTGGGGGGCGACGATCTTGCCGGTTTGTCCGACCTGCAGTTCGTTCGGGGTGATGCCCGCATCGACCAGCGCCCGCGACGAACCCGCGGCGCCGCCAAAGAGGTCGGCGAGGGCGCCGACGTGGGTCTCGAAGTCCTCGCTGCTCTTCCACGCGCGACCGCCGGACACGACGACCTGCGCCTCGGTGACGTCGGGGCGGCCACCTTGGGACGGGGGCGTGCCGGTCACCTCCACGTCGCGGGGGAGCGACCCGGTGTCCACGGCGAGGGGCGTGATGGCACCCGGCTCGGCGGCGGCGTCGCTCGGCTCGTAGCTCGCATCGCGCACGGTGACCACCTGGGGGCCGCCGCACAGCCTCACCGTCGCGATGGCGGAGCCGGCGAACATGGGGCGTCGGAACAGCAACTCGCCGTCCGCGACCTCGTGACCGACCACATCGCTCGCCATGAAGCCGCCGAGCAGCCCGCCGACGCGGCCGAGTACGTCCTTGCCGGCGCTGGTGGCCGCACCTACGACCACGTCGAAGCCGCCGCTCGTGACGGCGTCGGCGATCACTCGGGCGTGGGGCCCGGCGATGGCGGGTTTCAGGGCCGTGTCATCGGCCACCAGCACGGGGACGTAGCGCGCGGCGTCCGATGCTGCGTCGCCTGCGTCGCTGCCGAGGACCAGCCCGGTGACCGCGCCGCCGGTCTGTTCAGCCACGTCCCGTGCGAACCGGAGCGCCGAGAGGGAGCCACGCTTGATGGCGCCGCCGTCGTGTTCGAAGTGGACGAGGACCTTCACGGTCAGCACACCTCCTCATTGCGAAGAGCGTCGAGCAGTTCGTCGGCGCTGTCGAGGAACGCGCAGGTGCGGTTGGCGGACGGTACCTCCAGCGCCACGATCTCGCAGCGCGGCGCGACGGTGACGCCCAGGTCTTCGAGCGCCACCCGGTCGATGGGGCGCCGCTGGGCTTTCATGATCTGGGGCATGGACGCGTAGCGCGGTTCGTTCAGCCTGAGGTCCGCGGTGACGACGGCGGGAAGCGCGATCTTCAGCGACTCCATCCCGGTGTCCGTCTCCCGTTGGATCGCGGCGCCTCCCTCAACCAGGGCGAAGCTCGCGATGAACGTGGCCTGGGGCCACCCGAGACGGGCGGCGAGGAACTGCCCCACCTGGTTGCTGTCGTCGTCGATGGCCTGCTTTCCCATGAGGACGAGGTCGGGCTGCTCCCGTTCGACGACCTTCTCCAGGGCCAGCGCGACGTTCCACGGGTCCAGGTTCGCTGCCGTCTCGACCAGCAGCGCGCGGTCGGCTCCCATGGCCAGGGTCGCGCGCAGCTCCTTTTCGTAGTCGGTGACACCGACGCCTACGGTGACGATCTCCGAGTCCTCGATCTCCCGCTCGCGGATGGCCAGGGCCTCCTCCACCGCGATCAGGTCGAAGGGATTGGGTACGTAGTAGAGGTCCTTGTCCTCGAGGCCGGAACCATCGGCGGTGGCGCGTACGCGCTGATCGGGGTCGGGGACGCGCTTGGTCGGGACGAGGATCTTCATTGCACGAAGGGAAGGTGAGGCGCGGAGATTACCAGCGGGTCTATGGCTCGGGTAGCCGTTCGGAGCCCGCTCCAGATGCGATGTTTGCGGCTGCGCGGGGGCGGAGCCTACAATCATGCCTTGAACGCTTCTTTCCGAAGGCCCTTGTTCGCTCTGTTGGCCGTTGTCGTCGTCACGACGACGGCGGCGGGGCAGTCTGTGTCGTTCCAGCGCGACGTGCTGCCGATCCTGTCGGATCGGTGCTTCCAGTGTCACGGTCCGGACGGGAACGCGCGGCAGTCCAAGCTGCGCCTTGACACGGAGGCGTCCGCTCTGCGCACAGACGACCCGGTCGTGGTGCCGCATCGGAGCGCCGACAGCAAGCTGATCGCGAAGATCACCGCGACCGATCCGGGGAAGCGCATGCCGCCCGCCGATTCCAACCTGTCGCTCTCGGCGGCAGAGATCGAGACGCTGAAGCGGTGGATCGACGAGGGAGCGCGGTGGGGCCGGCACTGGGCGTTCGACGCCCCGCAGAGGCTGTCGCCGCCTGTCGTTGCGGACGGCGCGTGGCCACGGAACGACATCGATCGATTCGTGCTCGCGCGTCTCGAGCGTGAAGGGCTGAGACCGTCGCCGGAAGCGGATACCGCGGGGTTACTGCGCCGGGTGACCCTGGATCTGACCGGGCTGCCGCCAACCTTGGAGGAGATCGACGCCTTCCTCGCGGACACGTCGGCGGACGCGTACGAGCGCGTTGTGGATCGCTTGCTGCGGTCCCCCCGCTACGGCGAGCGCATGGCCTGGGAGTGGCTGGACGCCGCGCGCTACGCCGACACGGACGGATTTCAGGCGGACCCGACGCGGACCATGTGGCCCTGGCGTGACTGGTTGGTCAACTCTCTCAACGACAACCTCCCGTTCGATCGATTCACGGTGGAGGCTCTGGCTGGCGATCTCATCCCGGACGCGACACCGGAGCAGGTCGTCGCCTCGGGATTCAACCGCAACCACATGTACAACGGCGAGGGCGGGCGCATCGCGGAGGAGACACGGATCGAGAACGTCTTCGATCGCACCGAGACCACCGCCACGGTGTGGCTCGGGCTGACCATGACCTGCGCTCGATGCCACGACCACAAGTTCGACCCGGTCACGCAGAAGGAGTACTACCGGCTGTTCGCGTTCTTCGACCAGACGTCGGAGAGCGGGGCGGGGGGACAGGGCAAGGCGCCGCCGACGCTTCGCTACCAGACCGCGGCGCAGCGCGCGCGGCTCGCCGAGATCGGCGCGGAGGTCGAGACCCTGACCCGGAGCATGCGCGCGCCTGATCCCGAGATCGATGGGGGGCAGCGTACGTGGGAGAAGGAGACCCTGGTTCGTCTGCGCCAATCCGGCGCCGAGTTGGCCATGATCACGCTGGAGGACTGGCACCTGGTCGGTCCCCTGGCGCCCCCAGGAGGAGACGGGAGCAAGGCGTTTGCCAAGGAGTATGGCCCTGAGCGGGGCGTCGATCTGGCGCGCAGCTACGAGGGGGGGAAGAAGACGTGGCGCAAGGCACCGGAGCTGGTGGACGGTGGCGTACACGCCATCGACGACGGTCTGGGCGCCACCTATCTTCATCGCGTCGTCCAGGCGCCGAGCGCGCGCTCCGTGGACATCTCCCTTGGCTCAGACGACGGGATCCAGGTGTGGCTCAACGGGGCCAAGGTCTTCTCGAAGAACGTCGCCCGCGGGGTCGCCGCCGACCAGGAGCGGACGCGTCTTGATCTGGTGAAAGGTCGCAACGAGCTGTTGCTGAAGATCGTCAACACGGGCGGGGCGGCGGGGGTCTACTTCCGCAAGGTCGACGAGACCATCGGGGGGATGCCCGGTCCGGTTGTCCGTGCGTTGCTGGTTGCGGCGCCGGACCGAGATGAGGCGCAGCGTACGTTGCTGCTCGAGCACCATCGTGAGAAGACCTCCGCGAAGTGGCGCGCATCCGCCAAGAAGCTGGCCGGTCTGAATGCTGAGCGCGCCGCCATCGCCAAGAGGGTCGCCACGGTCATGGTCATGGACACCCTCCCCGCTAACCGACGTCGCACGTCTCGCATCCTGGAGCGCGGCGTCTACGACCGCCGCCTCGAAACGGTCAAGGAGGGGACGCCCGCGTTCCTTCCTCCCATGCCCGCGGGCGTTCGTAAGGACCGCATGAGCCTCGCGCGCTGGCTGGTAGCCGACGACAACCCGCTGACGGCGCGGGTCACCGTCAATCGCCACTGGCAGACCTTCTTCGGTCGCGGCCTCGTGGAGACCTCCGAGAACTTCGGGCAGCAGGGCGCGATTCCATCCCATCAACGCTTGCTGGACTGGCTCGCGCGGACGTTCGTGGGCAGCGGCTGGGATGTGAAGGCCCTGCACACCGCCCGCGTGCAGATTACGAAGCGGATCCCCATAACGTCCTGCTGGCTCGCGGACCCCGGTTCCGCATGCCCTCGTGGATGCTCCGTGATCAGGCGCTGGCGCTCGGAGGGCTGCTCAACGGCACCATCGGCGGCCCGTCGGTGAGGCCCTATCAGCCTGCCGGTATCTGGGCAGAGGCCACGTTCGGCAAGATCCGCTACCGGGCTGACGCCGGAGATGCCCTCTACCGCCGCAGCCTGTACGTGTTCTGGCGCAGGATTGTCGGTCCGACGGTCTTCTTCGACAACGGAAAGCGTCAGACCTGCGTGGTCAAGCAGGTGCGCACCAACTCACCCTTGCACGCGTTGACGACCCTCAACGAGACCGCGTTCGTCGAGGCCGCGCGGTTCTTCGCCGAGCGTGTGTTGCGGGAGGGAGGGGACGACGTCGCTGCGCGCATCGCCTGGGCGTTCCGCACCGCCACGTCACGCCGGCCTTCGCGGCAGGAGCGCGACATCCTGGTGGCCCGATGGCGCAGTGCGCGGGCGGACTTCGCGCGTGATACGAAAGAGGCCAACAAGCTCCTCTCGGTCGGAGCGTCACCTCGCGACGCGTCCCTCGATCTCCTCGATCACGCCGCCTACACGGTCGTTTGTTCCATTCTTCTCAACCTGGACGAGGTCCTGTCCAAGCCATGAGCGACGTGAACCCGATCATCGACCACGCCAGGGCGCTGACCCGTCGCGCTTTCTTCGGCCAGTCGGCCCTGGGCGTTGGAGCGGCGGCCCTCGGTTCCTTGTTTACGTCGGAGTCGTCGCCGCAGGACCCGGGTGGCAACGGGTTACCCGGGTTGCCGCACCACGCACCCAAGGCCAAGCGCGTCATCTACCTGCTGCAGAACGGGGCGCCGTCCCACGTGGACCTGTTCGACTGGAAGCCCAAGCTCCGGGAGATGCACGGCATCCAGATCCCGGACGAGATCGTCGGCGGCAGGCGCTTCAGCACCATGACCGGTGGTCAGAAGGCCCGGCCCGTACTGTCCGAGATCACCAAGTTCGCGCGCCACGGGGAGAGCGGGGCCACCGTCTCGGACTTCCTGCCGAAGACCGCGGAGATCGCCGACAAGCTGTGCTTCATCAAGTCCATGCACACGACCCAGGTCAACCACGCGCCGGCGATCACCTACTTCCTCACCGGCGACGAGCGCCCCGGGCGACCGAGTATGGGGTCGTGGCTCTCGTACGGCCTCGGCCGCGAGACCGACAACCTCCCCACGTTCGTGGCCATGACCTCCCTCGACAAGGAGGAGTCCTGCGGGCAGATCTTCTATGACTACTACTGGGGCAGCGGCTTCTTGCCGTCGGTCTACCAGGGGGTGAAGTTCCGTGGTGCGGGCGACCCGGTGCTCTACCTCACCGATCCTCCGGGGATCGGTCGCAAGACCCGCCGCGGCATGCTCGACGACCTGGCCGCCCTGAACCGCGAACGCGCCCGCGAGGTCGGTGATCCTGAGATCGACACGCGCATCGCGCAGTACGAGATGGCCTACCGCATGCAGACGTCGGTTCCGGAGTTGACGGATTTCTCGGACGAACCCAAGCACGTGCTGGAGATGTACGGGCCCGACGTCATGCGCAAGGGATCGTTCGCCTACAACTGCCTCGTCGCCCGCCGCCTCGCCGAGCGCGGCACCCGCTTCATCCAGCTCATGCACGCGGGTTGGGATCAGCACCGAAACCTCAACACGCAATTGAAGATCCAGTGCACCGACACGGACGCGCCGTCAGCGGCGCTGGTGAAGGACCTGGAGCAGCGCGGGCTCCTCGATGACACCATCGTCATCTGGGGTGGCGAGTTCGGCCGCACGCCCTTCGTCCAGGGCAAGCTGGGCGCCAGCAACCAGGGCCGCGACCATCACCCCTACGTCTTCACCATCTGGATGGCCGGCGGCGGCATCAAGCCGGGCATCACCTACGGCGAGTCCGACGAGTTCGGCTTCAACGTTGGCAACGACCCGGTCCACGTGCACGACTTCCAGGCCACGCTCCTGCACCTTCTGGGCATCGACCACGAGCGCCTGACCTACCGCTTCCAGGGGCGGCGCTATCGCCTGACCGACGTGCACGGCAACGTGGTCAAGCCGATCCTCGCCTGAGATCGTCTCCTTCGAGGGATCACCTCGTCCAGTTACTGGAGGGTGACGACGTTCAACTCCTTGCGGCTCCAGGCGCCGTTCTTGTCCTTGTCCCACTTGGGGAGCAGCCGCTCGATGCCCGCCTTCCATTCACTGGCGGTGACCGCGCCGTCGTCGTCGCCGTCGAGGAGGGCGAGGGCGCGGCGGGAGCGGAACGAGGCCAGGTCGGTCTCGCCGATCCTGTCGGAGCCGCGGGATGCCTTCAGGAAGCGGCGGAGCACGGCCGTCAACTCGTCCCGATTAACGTCGGTGGAACCGTCGGCGTCGGTGCGACCGAAGCCCGCGGTGATGGCGACGTCCAGGTCCTTCTTGCTGAATGACGCCTTCGCGGGATCGAGGGCGCCCGTGCCGCCGAGGACGTCGCGGACCTGGAAGCCGGGGACGGCTTCACGTCGGCTGCCGCCAGACCTGCTTCGAGGTGCGCGGCCCTTGGAGCGTCCGGCGAGCTGGTCGTTGACCGACTGAGCGCGCGCGGTGGCGAACGCTTCGAGCGCCGCAACGTCGTCGCCGGCACGGGCCCGGAACATGCTCATGCGGCCGCCCCGTGGTCCCCCGAGGGCTTCGCTCGCCGCGGTGACCGCCTTGTCGCGCTTGGCCTCCTGGGCGAGGGCGTCCTTCACGGTGGCGTGGGCGCGTCGGATGTGGGTGAGCATGGAATCCTCAGAGCAGGGGCCGGCCATGAGTTCGGCGATGATCTCGCGGTAACGCTTCGCGAAGCGGGGCACCGCCAAAGGGCGGGTGAACGCCTTCTTGGCCGACGGCTGCATGATGGCCAGGTCTTCCGCGGGGGCGCGCATGGCCTGGTTGAAGCCGCCCATGCTCCAGTTCAGGTCCCACGGCAGCCACATGACCTTCTTCGATTTCCTGGGGACCACCAGGTAGTAGTTGTCATCGAAGGTCACCGGGCTGTCGCCGTTGACGATGACCGTGGTCACCGCCGTGTAGCGCAGGAACTGATACACGTCCGTGACCTCTTCGAGCCCCTTGGCAAACGGGTCGTCTTTGTCGTCGCTATACAGCTTGGCCGTCGCGATGAGGGGCCGGGCCAGGTCTTCGGTGACGGTGGACTTGGGCGTGTAGAGCTTGGTGTACTCGTCGTTCCACTCATCGCCGCGGTAGGCGAGGGTCTTGCCTTCAGGCTTCAGGATGAGTCCGCCGCCGAGGGTGCGTTTCATGAACCGGTC
>JABSRK010000579.1 GCA_013213915.1 Planctomycetota bacterium | reverse complement strand
CCCCAACTGGAGAAGCCCCTTCGGGGAATAGAACGCGCGGACAGCTTAGTCCTCGATCCGCACAAGGGGCTGTTTCTCCCGTACGGGACGGGCGTTCTGCTCGCGCGAAACCCGGGGACCCTGAGGGCGGCCCACGACGCGGACGCCGCCTACCTCCCGCCGCTCCACGAAGGAGAGGAGCAGGTCGATTTCTGCAACCTGTCGCCGGAGCTGTCCCGCGATTGGCGCGGCATCCGTCTCTGGCTGCCCTTCATGCTCCACGGCGTAAGCGCCTTTCGAGACGCGCTGCGCGAGAAGCGCCAACTCGCGGTCCATGCCGCGGACACGCTGGCCCAGGAACCGGGGATCGTCCTCGCGCACCGCCCCCAGCTTTCCCTGTTCGCCTTCCGGCAGACCTTCGAAGGGCTCTCCCGCGACGAAGAGAATGCGAGAAACAAGGACCTCCTCGACCGCATCAACGGCCACCGGCGCGCCATGCTCACGGCCACCGAGATCGACGACACGTTCTGGCTGAGGATTTGCGTCCTCCACCTGCGCACCCACAAGGACCGCATGGACGAGGTGCTGGGAATCGTCCGAGAAGAACTCAGGCGTCCAGGGGGCTCTCGAACCCGACCCGCGTGAAGAACGCGGCGGCGTCGTCCGCCACTCCTCGGAATCGGAGGTCACCCAGGGTGCGGACCTCGGGCTCGACGGGGGCCTCGTCGTCCAGCACCACCAAGCGCCGGCTGAGTCGGGCCTCGTCTTCGTGCTCTCGGAGCTTGTCCCCGAGGCCCTTCGCCCCACGGACATCCAGGGTGGCGACGCGATCCAGATCGCCGTACAGCTCGTCCAGTGACCCGAACGCCGCGATGAGAGCCTGGGCCGTCTTGGGACCCACGCCCCGCACCCCCGGGACGTTGTCCGTGGGGTCCCCTGCGAGAGCGAGGTAGTCGACGAACTGGTACGCCTCGACGCCGAAGCGCTCCTTGACCGCGGCCCCGTCAACGACGGACAGGTCCTTGGGGTCGAGAACGCAGACTGCGTCGGTGACGAGTTGGAGAACGTCCTTGTCCGGGGTCACGAGCGCCGCTTCCAGGCCCGCCCCGACGGCCCGCCGGGCGAGCGTCGCCATGAGGTCGTCCGCCTCGTACCCGTCGGTACGGAAGGACGGGCACCCCAACGCTACGCAGAGGTCGAGCGCCAGGTCGAACTGGGGGACCAGTTCATCCGGCGGCTCACCGCGATTGGCCTTGTAGTCGGGCCAGATTTCGTTGCGGAACGTCCACGTCCCGGCGTCGAACACTACGGCCAGGTGCGTGGGACGCGTGCGTCTCACGACCTTGCCGAGCCACTGACCCAGTCCCCACACAGCGCCGACCTCCACGCCGTCCGGCGCCGGGCGAGCATTGACACTGAACCAGGCCCGAAACAGGGCCGCGGTTCCGTCCAGAATGTGAAGCACGGTGCCCGACATGCCGTCATCCTATTGCAGGAGGGCCCATTGCATGGTTGCCCGCCCCCGCCCGTTTGCTAGGGTTCTGCTCGGTCGCCCCGCTCTCCCCTCTCCGGCGGCCGGGAGCCTCCGTCATGAAGCGCATTGGTGTCCTGTTTGGCCAGGAGCGTACGTTCCCAGAGGCCTTCTGCCACGCTGTGAATGCCCGCGACACCGGCGCCACCGCCGAGCCGGTCGAGATCGAGGCCTTGCGTCACGACTCCGAGCGCCCCTACGACGTCATCGTGGACCGGATCAGCCACGAGGTCCCCTACTACCAGATGTTCCTCAAGCAGTGCGCCCTGCTCGGAACACGTGTAATCAACAACCCATTCTGGCGCATCGCTGACGACAAGTACTTCGGCACCGTCCTCGCGGCACGCCTCGGCGTCGCGGTTCCGAAGACCCTACTGCTCCCGCAACGCGAGTACGTCGCGGACATCAAGCCCGAGAGCCTCACCAGCCTGCGCCTCGTCGACTGGGAGAAGATC
>JABSRK010000578.1 GCA_013213915.1 Planctomycetota bacterium | reverse complement strand
ATATTGCCGTCCCAAGAGAGGGGAATCGAATGACATCTGATACGAACCCAGCAGCGAACGAGAACAAACGGTCGCGGAAGTTGGTTCGGAGGCCTGTGATCCTTGCCGCTACGGCGCTGGTCGCCGCAGGGGCCCTTGCTCTGGGCATGCAACCGGTGTTCCGGGTGGTGCAGCAGCCGGGCGGCGGGGGCCACGTGACGGCCGTCGTGCAGACCCAAGACGGGCGCCTGGTCAACGTAGACCCCGTAGGGCACCCCAAAATGGCCTTTGGCGCGGTGTACTCGCCGGCCGGGTGGTCGGTCCGATACTATGACCTGAACGGACAGGAGCTGCCGCCCGCAGTCTCGGGCCCGCTAGAGAGGACGCTACGCATGCACACCGGTTCCCTTTTCGACGCTCGCGGTCCCTACGCGGTGAACCACCAACTCGGGCACTACCCACAGCGTAGCGGTCCGATGGGAGCGATTCCCGATTTCACGATGAACCCCGTGGCGCCGACGAGTGCGGTGGCGCCGGCGGGTACCGGGCCCGGCCTGCTGCCGACGGCGGTCACTAGTATCGACGGCATGACGCGGACCGTCACGCCGCACACCGTCATCCTGGGCGCCTACGACGTGCCGGGCGCCCGGGTGCTCGTAAGGCCGGAGTACGCCGCCCGTGTCTTCCGCTCCGGCGGTGTGATGGAGCGGGCGCCGGCGACCGACCAGTACGGGCGCCGCTACATGTACCGCAGCAACGTCGACGCCTTCGTGCCGGAGACGGCGAACGAGGAGGGCACCGACTGCCCGATGGGCACAGGGTTGGCGCTGTGTCAACGAGCCCAGGCCAAGGGGCTGCAAGGCATGGCCGGGGTGCTCCAGTACACCGCCAGCGCCGGCGCGTACATGATGCCGACAACGCGCGTCCCCGGGCAGGGTGACGGGGCCGACCTGGGCGGTATGGGGGACCTCGGTAGCCGTCGCCGTCGCCGTCGCCGTCGCGACCGTCGCCGCCGCATCCGGGCCCGTCGCCGGGCGCGTCGTAAGAGGGTCGCGCGCAGAGCAAGGCGCCGCCTCAAGAAGTTCGGCCGCCGAGTCCGGCGCGCCTTCAACAAGACTTTCGGCCGCGTCTTCAAGGCTATCGGCAAGCTGGTCCGCCGCCTCGGCGTGGCCGCGCTCCGGTCTCCCGCGCTCCAGCACGCGGCCGCGGCTGCGCTCAAGGTGTTCGGGGTGCCGCGGGCGGTAACCAAGCTGCTGATGAAGATTCTCGCGAAGGCGATGAAGCAGCGGTGGATTCGGAAGCTGACGCGCCTGATTTTCCGCGGCAAGTGGAAGCGCCTGGCCAGGTTCATCAAGAAAATCGGCGTGCAGACGCTCCGGATGGGCGCCGACGCGGTCAAGAACGCGGTCAAGAACCTGGGCTCGGGCGGCCTCGGCAGCCTGGCCGGTGCCGACACCGAGCGGCACAGCCCGCTTGCAGAGGCCATCGCGGACACCGAGACGGACTACCTGGGCACCATCCACGGGCGCACGTACCGGATGGCCGCGGTGCCTCTCATTGAGGGCATCGGACAAGTCGACGAGGACCAGGATGCCGTGATGGACGAGCCCGCGCCGGGCCGGTGGGTCCGCGCCCGCAAGGGCCAGGGCTTGCTCAACTTCGCGGAGCAGGTCCTGCGCGCTCAGGGTCTCTCGGCGGCCGACGCCCGCAAGGGTCG
>JABSRK010000577.1 GCA_013213915.1 Planctomycetota bacterium | reverse complement strand
CCCCGCCTGCGACGTGATCATGAAGCGGCGGTCGAGCGGATTCACCGGATTGCCCGTGAAGGCAACACCGTTGGCAAGCTCGCCCGGAAAGGCCCGGCTGACGAGAACTCCCATCGCCGCATCCTGGTGCGGAATCTGGTAGTAGGCACGCTCCTCCACGGCGCGAAAGGTCCACAGACTCGACCACACCTTCTTCAGACCACGGACGAAACCGCGCTCGTCCTCCCGCTCCGCGTCGCACAGCGACGGACCCGCCGTGTCGTCGTCGAGGTCGTCCGCCGCACAGGCCGAGGTCGACTGGTACAGACCCGCGCCGTTGAAGTCCAGAAGGTCCTCGACGCTCGAGGAGGAGCGGCAGCGGACCCGCGGCAGCGTGTCGCCAAAGACCTCGCCAACCCGCAGGGCGGCGCTCCCCACAAGCGCCTCGGGCACCTCACCATTGTCCCTGATGAAGTCACGGAAGGAGTCCAGCGACTCAAAACGAAACTTCGAGTCCGTCTGGAATCTCGCCGCGGCGAGCAGCTCGTCGAGGTGCTCCTGATACGTCACCTGGCGTCCGGCGTCGAAGGCAGAGGGCATCACGTTGGACTGCATGAACTCCAGGTAGTGACGCATCGGCACGGCGAAGCCGTTCTCGCGGTACGGCGCGAAGTCGCCATCGAGGACGTGCTGCAGGCGCGCGAAGTTCGCCGCCTTGCCGCCATAACGCGTCACCGGCGCCGCCAGGGAGAGGTCGATCTCGAGCAGGCTGTCCAGAGCCGCGTAGTCCGTGTCGACCGGCGGCAGATCGTCGAGTTTCGGCCGGTTCTCGTCCCAAAATTTCTGAGCCTCCTCGATGGTCGCAGCAGCCACCGAGTAGTCGTCGAGCTTGACCTCCAGACGCACCAGCTTCGCCTCCCACGCACCGAAGATCTCGCGCGCGCCGGCAACGAAGGCGTTCGGTGTGCCGCGACGTGACGTGCGAACCGAGATGTGGCTGAGCTCGTTTTGAATCTTCCCCGTGATGACGCCACCGACGACGCCCTCGACATCCCGCGGCGCATCCTCCAGCACGATGATGTCCTGGAAGGTGAAGAGGCCCGGCTCGTTCGCCGCCTCGAAGTCCTCCGGGGTGAAGAGACGGACACGGCCGTAGCCCACGGCCACGGTGTAGGACACGAACTCGACGCCCGAGGTGTCGACGTCGATGACCTCGAAGCCCGGATCGGTCCAGGTCGCCGCCTCGCGCTTCTCGATCTCGGCGAGGGGCTGGTAGGCCAGGGGACCCGCCGTGAAGGTCGCGCTCAGCGCTTCGAAAATCCCCCGGACCTCCTCCAGCCCGAGCACCTCCCCCGAGTCTCGCAGGTCCGCGAAGCCCGAGAAACCGTAGACGTAACCCGCGCCCGTGCGGATGCGTGAAATCGTCCCGACGTAGTAAGACCTCGTCTCCCGGCGTCCGACGAGTTGATCGAACTCCTCGATCGACAGGGCGGAGAACTTCTCCGGAAACACCGTCGTCAGGAAATCCTCGTGCAGATCGAAGCGGCGCGAGTTCTGGTAGAGCGTCGGCAGGAGATCCGGATCGTCCCGGGCCGGCAGGGTGAATTTGAGCGTGCCATCGATGGGGCCGACGCGCGAGGGTCGCGACAGCTCGCGGAAGTCCCGCGGCGTGCAGACGCGCTCCAGGAAGTTCTCGAGTTGCCGGGGCGGGCTCTCGTTCAAAAGAAAGTTGAATGAGTCCGAGTTGCGGTTGGCGACCGCGATATCGAAGTCGCCGTCGCCGTCGAAATCGGCCGCCGAGGCATAGCGCGGTCTGAGGCCAACCAGAATCCGAACACTTGCCGAGAACGATCCGTCGCCGTTGTTCATCATGACGGCAACTCTGTTACCGTTGCCCGACTCGCCATCGGTATTCCCGTCCGCACCGCTGACCAGATCGTCAAAACCATCACCGTTGAAATCGGCGACGTCGAGGGAGTAGGGAAAGTCTCG
>JABSRK010000576.1 GCA_013213915.1 Planctomycetota bacterium | reverse complement strand
CATCGACGTCTATTTCCGCCGCAGCCCGGTCTTCCACATCCGGCCCGAGGGGCGTGCCTCGATCCAGCCCGTCGGCTGGTTCGACACGGACACTCCGCTGCGCAGCGGTTGGGCCTGGGGGCAACACCACGTAAAGGACGGCATCGGCATCGCCGAAGCCGGTGTCGGCAAGGGGTCTCTGGTGCTGTTCGGCCCCGAGGTCACCTTCCGAGCGCAACCCCACGCCACCTTCAAGCTGGTCTTCAACGGCCTGCACCTGGGATCCGCTCGCGCAGACAGATGATCAGGTCTCCGCGACCGGACGCCCCGCCTCACGCCATCCGTTGACGCCACCGTCCAGGCTGCGCACGTCCCGGTATCCCTTGGACGTCAGGTAGAGCACCCCGCTCAATGACAGGTTCCCGCGGTTGCAGAACGTGATGATCGGGGCGCCCCGGTCTTCCGGGAGAAGCGCCAGGTACTGCTCGCTGTCGGACAGGGGAAAGGTCACCGAGTCGGGGATGTGGCCCTTGCGATGCTGGTCGAAGTCGCGCACGTCGATGAACGTGGCCGCTTGCGCCTCCCACAGTTCAAATCCCGCGTCGCTGGAAACGCGCAGAGCCTCATTGTCCCGGACATTCTCGACCATGCGATCGAGGCGCCGTTCCTTGACGCTGTCCACCGGGCCGCCCGACCGGACCTGAGGCAGGTGTTTGACAACCGACGATGCGTACTTGAACACGTTGTCCGGGAAGATGACCACGACCACGTTGCCCGGTGCGTCCGGGACGAGCTTGAGCGCGCCCGCGAGCGCCATCGCCGAACTGGGGCCCGCGATGATGCTGTCCTCGCGATTGAGCCGGAGGCAGAGTTCGAACGCCTCCTGGTTGTCCACTGCGCACATGTCGTCGTATTCATCGGGAGCGAAGAGCTCCGTCTGCTCGAGCTGCTGGATGCTCCGCACGCCCGGGATGTCGTGCCCCTCCACCGGATGGATACCCAGCACCTTCACGTCCGGGTTCTTCTCCTTCAGAAACCGGCCCGTACCGGTCACCGTGCCGCAGGTCCCCAGCCCGGCGGCGAAGTGGGTCACCTTCCCCTCGCTCTGTCGCCAGATCTCGGGCCCGGTCGTCTTGTAGTGCGCTTCCGGATTCGCCTCGTTTGCGTATTGGTTGAGCATGTGAAACCCGGGCTGCCCCGCCAATTCACGTGCCTTGGCGATGGCCCCTTCCGGCGCGCCGGGCGCCGGGCACAGGTTGTCCTCGAGTTCGACGACATCGGCCCCGAAGAACCTGAGGACCGTCCGCTTCTCCAGCGGGATCTTGTTGGACAGCGGCGTAGTGAGCCCGTATCCGCGCGCATTGCAGATCATCGCCAGCCCCATCCCCGTGTTCCCGGACGTGGGCTCCACCAGCTGCTGTCCCTCCCCCAGCAGCGCCTTCTCCTCGGCATCGCGAACGAGGTTCTGCGCGATACGGTCCTTCACCGCTCCAAACGGGTTGTACCACTCGAGCTTGGCGTACACCCTCGTGTGCTCGAATGGGACCACCCGTTCCAGCCGCACCAGGGGAGTCGGATTTTCCTCGCTCGCGCTGAGCTCCAGGATGTTGTCGTACACGCGTCGCTGATGGTCAGGCATGGCACGCTCCGGAGGCATGGTACGCGAACTATCGGACCGGTTCCGAGCGCACGTGACGGGCGCGTCGCCTGACATCGGCCGGGTGCCTTCGCCACTCTCCCCGCCTGTTGGAAGTCAACGAAGGAGCGATGAGCGGTGTTCGCTTCCAGCGTCAGGCTGTCGACGAGACACGGCGAGGGCAGACGAAGGGCCCGGTGCGGCCAAGGCCGCTCCGGGCTGGCCTTCGACTTCAGCTCCAAGTGCCTTGCAGATCAACAATCGCGCATTCACATGCAGCCGATGCGGCTGTTTCAGAAAAACAGCCTCATCGATCTCGCCATCCAAATATTTCGCCATGAATTCGATGCGGCGGCTGTGCT
>JABSRK010000575.1 GCA_013213915.1 Planctomycetota bacterium | reverse complement strand
GGCCGCAACGACCCGCTCGATGATCGAGTCCGGGCCCGCGCCGGCCCCGTAGCCACCATTCCCCAGTACCGTGAGGTCGGAGACTCGGGCGTTCTGCCCAGCCTGCACCCCATTTCCGGGCAGGCCCGTGAGCTGGCCATTGAAGACGGCCAGTCCGCTCACCGCGGCGTTGGCGACCCGGATGCCATCGCCCCCGCCGCTCGGAGTGCAAGACGGGTTTGACGCGGGCTCTCCACAGTCACAGACCGTGGGACCCAGAACCGAGAACCCATTCATGTCGATCGTGACTTCATCGGAAGCCACCAGGATGACGGTCGTGCTGAGGGCGTTCGCTGTGCCAACCGTCGTCAAGTTTCCGGTCAGGACGTAGCTTCCCGGGGTGTTGATGGATACGGGGAAGCCCGGCGTGTCACCAGCCGTGATTTCCCCTGCGAGAGCTCTGACCTGATTGATTTCCGTGACTCCATCGACCGCCAGTGCGGGGGCGGTCACTGTCAGCGCCAGTGCCCAGGCGGTCGACCACCGACCGATCCGATTCGAAGCGGAACACATGCCCCAGCCCATTTCCCCTTCTCCCTTCCGTTCCTGCTTGACGCGGCCCGCGATCCATCCCTCAGGGGCAGACCGCTCCGTCGCAGAGATTCGGCCCAAGGGAAACACCACCGGTGATCGTGCCAGTCGAATTTCCGCTTGCGATGTTTCCCTCGTAGCCCGATCCCGCACTCAGCGAAAAACCGACACCCGTGTTGCTGGTCGCCTTGTTTTCCGTCACGAGCGACGCCCCGGTCGTGCTGAAGCCGGCGCCGGAATTTCCCGAGGCCGCATTTCCACGCACGGTTCCATCGGGGCCCACGACGATGCCGCCTCCCGAATTGTTCTGCGCAGTGCTGTCGTGAACTGCGCTACCGGAGCCCGCCATGATCCCCGCACCCCCGTTACCGTGTGAGGTACTCGATCCGATTACCGCCCCGGTTCCAGTTTCGATCCCCGCGGTCTTGTTCGACCGCGCAGTAATCGCCTCCGCGGCTCCATCGGCGGTCAGGACGACACCCGAGGCTCCGTTGCAGGTCGAAATGACGCGGTCGAAGAGTGAATTCGCGCCCGCAGCTGCCCCGGAGTTCCCATTCTCGGACACCGTCAGTTCGTAGATCCGAGCATTCGGGCCGGCTTGAACGCCACGATCCGGCATCCCGGAAACGCTGCCATTGAAGACCACGAGTCCGCTTACGCCCAGGCTGCTCACCTCGATGCCTCCCCCGGTGCCGGTCGGCGTACAACTGGTCGCGGTGCTGCAACTACAGACGGTGGGGCCGGAAATCGCAAAACCGTTCATGTCGATGGTGACATTGTCGGCGCTCACGACGACGGCGGTCACCGCCATCGGGTCGTCGAGAGCAGCCGTGGACAAATTGCTCGTCAGGACGTAGCTGCCCGGTTCATCGAGCGAGACCGGAAAGCCCGGCGCATCGCCCGCGACGACCCCCCCGGCCAACGCCAGTGTCTGGTTGATCTCCATGACGCCGTCCGCGGCGCCTGCGGGCAGGGCGAGCGCGGCCCACCTCGCCGCAAACGTCAATCGATACGCAATCC
>JABSRK010000574.1 GCA_013213915.1 Planctomycetota bacterium | reverse complement strand
CGCGGGTCCTGATCGATGGGCTGGTGATCGAGGTCCCCGCGGGGGTGACTCTCGCCAGCGATCGGGGGCGCGAGGGGTCGCCCGGGGCGCTCCTCTTCAGCGACGAGCTTAAGACCCGTCCGCTGTTCCAGACCGCAGGGTCTGACGTGCGCTTCAGTGGCCTGCGGTTGCGGGGTCCGGATCCGGAGCGGCGACTCGACCACCACAGGCGCTCCTACTCGGGCGGGAGCCGCGAGCGGAACCAGGAGCACTACTATTCGCTCCCGACCTCGGATGGGGTTCGTGCCCTGCACGATCGCCTGAGCGTCGATAATTGTGAGCTCGCCGGCTGGAGCCACGCGGCGGTCGACCTCCGCCGCGGCGACGACCACGTCGTGCGCCACTCCTTCCTGCACCACAACCAGCGGCAGGGCTTGGGCTATGGCGTGTGCCTCGACGTCGCCTCAGCGACCATCGAGCGCAACCTCTTCGACTGGAACCGGCACTCGATCGCAGGCACCGGCCGGCCCGGGTGCGGCTATGTCGCGCGGCACAACGTCGAGCGCGGCGTCTCGCTCTCCCACTGCTTCGACATGCACGGCGGCCGCGACCGCGAGGACGGCACGGACATCGCCGGCACGCGCATGGTGTTCGAGCGGAACACGTTCCTGGGCACGGCGCTTTCGATCAAGCTCCGCGGGGTGCCCGAGGAGTCAGCGCACGTCGAGGGGAACTGGTTCAGCCACGCGGACGCTCTCCACAGCGTTCGCGGCGGAGAGCGCTTGAGCCTGGGCGAGAACGCCTACGGACTCACTGAGCCGGCGGTGAAGAGCGGTAGGTGACGGGCCGTCACCGATCGAACTTCAGCGGCGGATCGTTGTGCTGAGCTCTCCGATCCCTTCGATCGCGCAGGTGACCGAGTCCCCGTCTTCGAGCGGACTCACGCCGGCGGGGGTGCCCATGAGGATCAGGTCGCCGGCGTTCAAGGGGAGATAGGTCGAGAGGTGCGCGATGGCGCGGTCGATGGGGACGACCATCAGGCTGGTGCGGGAGTCTTGGCGGAGCTCGCCGTTCACGTGGCAGGTGATGGCGAGGTCTGACGCATCGAGCTCGCTTGCGGGGACGAAGCAGGGCCCCAGGGGACAGGAGCCGGGGAAGTTCTTGGCGCGAAACCAGGGCCAGCCCTTCTCGCGATCGGCGCCCTGGAGGTGGCGGGCGGTGAGGTCGTTGGCGACGGTGTAGCCCGCGACGTGGCTGAGGGCGTCCTCGATCGCGATGTCCGTACCACCTGTGCCGATGACGACAGCGAGCTCGGCCTCGTGATCGTAGCGCTCGGTGTAGTGGGCGGGGACTTGGACCTCTGCTCCGTGACCGGTCAGGGTCTCGGGGAGCTTGGTGAAGAAGAGGGGGTCCTCGGGGACCTCCTCACCGAACTCCGCGGCGTGGGCGTGGAAGTTCTTGCCCAGGCAGATGATCTTGCCGACCGTCGCGGGATCTACGGAGGGGAGGAGCTCTCCCTCGGGTGGCTCGCGCTCGACGAGGCCGCCGTCGGCGAGGAAACCGCGCAGCACGTCTGCGTTCGTGGAAGGCGGCTCGTGCTCCGGAGGGGCCCCGTACCAGGCGCCGTCGAGCTCGAAGACGAGCCGCGTACCCGTCGACGCAAGGACGCGGTAGACCTTGAGCGGCGCTGTCACTTCGAGATCTTCCCGGGCGCGCGGTTCTCTGACCCCTTCACCTCGGTCAGCTTGTCGCCGAGGCGTGCGCGCATGCCGTCCGCCAGCGTGCTCAGCCGCGCGACCACCTCAGGGTGCTCCGCGGCGACGTCTCTTGACTCGGAGATGTCGTCCTCGAGGTGGTAGAGCTCGAGTCCTGTCTTCACGTTGTATTCGTACTCGCCCGGCGTCCCGCCGGAGCCGGGGGTCCTCCCGACCATCGAGCGGTAGCCGTGGGGGAAGTGGAGCTTCCAGGGTCCGCAGCGCATCGCCTCGAGGTGGTTCTGGTGGTA
>JABSRK010000573.1 GCA_013213915.1 Planctomycetota bacterium | reverse complement strand
TTTTCGTGCCAACCTTTACAACCGCGAAGGCCTGCCTGCGGCGCCGTTTCGAACCGATACCCGGGAGTTCGTTCGCTACAGCGATCACACGCTTTCCTCGATAGTGAAATGAGACGCGCAGTTTTAGTTTCTTCCGTATTGTCGGTCATCGCTACGCTGAGTCTCTCCACCTCGGTGGCCGCCGAGGAGTTGTGGGTCATCAAGGACGGCGTGCTGAACAAAGAGGCGCTGACCGCCGCGGCCACGGAGGTCGCGAAGGACCATGTCAGTTGTGGTGGAGAGACCGTCGACGGCCTCTATGTCTCGACGCCACACGCCATGGGCCGCCCGAACTGGGCGCGGTTCACGACGGCCAAGTCGGCCCTGGGCGACTGCGAGTTTAAGGTTGTTTTCTCGTGCGCGGTTGGCAGGCCGCAGTGGCGTTTCCCGAATATCACCATCACCGATCGCGCCCGCCTCTACTTCTGGAAACCGGGCAGTCCGATCCTTCTGAGCAACAAGAAGATGTCCCTGCCGCTGGAGAACTTCCAGGGGGAGATCCAGAACGGCCCGTTCGACGGCAGCCTGCACTCGATGGCCATCAACCGCGTCGGCGACAAGCTCTCCTGCTACTACGACGGCAAGAAACTGCACCAGCAGCCGATCGATCCGGGCGTGCGGCTCCACCTCTGGTTCGATGCCTTGCACACTCACATCAAGATCAAGAGCATCAAGCTGACCGCCGAGAAGCTGTCCGACGATCTGTCGACGGACTTCAAGTCCGCCGCGCCCATCGCAGAGATTTTTCAAGGCTCCGGCGTCCGCGAGCAGCCCGAGTACGGCCAGGCCTGCCGATATCGCATTCCGGCGCTGGCCGCCACCACCAAGGGCACGATCCTGGCCTTTGCCGAGGCGCGGCGCACGGGCGGGGCGGACGTGGGCGACATCGATGCGGTGGTGAAGCGCAGCACCGATGGTGGCAAGACCTGGGGCCCGGAGATCGTCATCTTTGACTCCATGGAACTCTCCGTGAACAACCCCTGTCCGATCGTGGACCCGAAAACGGGCCGGATCTGGATTTGCATGGGTCGATGGAACCCCTATCCGACTGCGAGCCAGCATGTTTCCTACAGCGACGACGACGGTAAAACCTGGTCGAAGCCGAGGGACATCACCAAGACCCTCCACGACCAGATGAAGCCGGGGGACAAGATCTTCATCCCCGGCCCGGGCGCCGGCATCGTGATGACGCGAGGGAAGTACACCGGGCGGTTGGTCATCCCGATGGGCTTCGAGCCGCACGTCGTCTACAGCGACGACCACGGCGAGACATGGAAGATGGGCGGCAGGGGCGGCAATGCCATGGGGGAGGCGAGGTGCGCGGAGCTCATCGACGGCTCGCTGCTCTTCAACGGCCGCACGGGGACGATGAAGCGCGCCTTGGCGATCGTTTCCGAGGGGGGCACAAAGGATTCTGAAAAGACGTGGTACGCCGACGAGTTGCCGGATCCGTCCTGCCAGGGCGCCGTGGCACGCCACTCCTGGCCGAAGGACGGCAAACCGGGCCTGATCCTCTACTCCGGACCGGGGGTCACGACGGCACGCGCACACGGGACCCTTTTCGGCAGCTACGACGAGGGAAAGACCTGGCCCTGGAAGTTGGTGTATTACGAAGGTGGCAGCGGCTACAGCGACCTCTGCGTGCTCGCGGACGGTCGCGTGGCGGTGCTGTTCGAAAAGGACGGCAAGAGCAAGCTCGGCTTCACAATCCTCCCCGCCCCACCGGCCACATCACCGACGAAGTAGCGGCGAAGTAATGACAAAATGAACCTTTAGGGGCAGCGGGGTCGCGATATTACGAATTTCACACCCCCGCATCACGGTGCAGGAAACAGGGTGCGGGGTGCATTGCTTCCTTCGTTTCGCTTTGCGGGGCACCTTCCTCCCACTCACCTCTCGCCACTCCGGCAGCCCCTCAGGGAATCAAATAGATGTTCAAGGCGTT
>JABSRK010000572.1 GCA_013213915.1 Planctomycetota bacterium | reverse complement strand
TCGTCCAGTTCCGCCTCTTCTTCCACGCCATCAAGATCACCAAGGGGGACTACGACGACCCCGATGACGAGGGCGAGGTCAGTCACTTCCAGGCGCTCACGACCGCGCTCTCGGCGACGGTCGGACTGGGCAACATCGCCGGCGTCGCGATCGCGATCTCGATCGGTGGCCCAGGCGCCACGGTCTGGATGATCCTCGCAGGACTCCTCGGCATGGCGAGTAAGTTCACCGAGTGCTCACTGGGGCAGATGTACCGCCAAACACGGGCAGATGGCAGCGTCATGGGCGGTGCGATGTACTACCTGTCCAATGGCCTGAAGGACCTCGGGATTGGTGGCCTTGGCAAGCTGCTCGCCGTCTTCTTCGCGCTCCTTTGCATCGGCGGCTCTTTCGGCGGTGGGAACAGCTTCCAGGTGAACCAATCTCTGAACGCCCTTCAGGAGACCATCCCCTTCTTCGGCGAGAACCGCTGGGTCTACGGAGCGATCATGACGGCCTGCGTTGCGCTCGTGATCATCGGTGGACTCAAGCGCATCGCGCAGACGGCGGAGAAGATCGTCCCTGCTATGTGCGGTATCTACGTCGCAGCTTCACTCGTCGTGATCCTGATGAACATCGGCGAGATTCCGGCCGCGATAGGCAAGATCCTCTCCGGTGCCATGAGCCCAGCCGCAGGTTTCGGAGGCTTCATCGGCGTCTTGGTGACAGGCTTCAAGCGTGCAGCCTTCTCGAACGAGGCCGGGATCGGTTCGGCGGCTATCGCACACTCGGCTGCGAAGACTCCTTATCCGGTGCGTGAAGGCATCGTCGCATTGCTGGAACCGTTCATTGACACCGTCGTCGTCTGCACGATGACGGCTCTCGTGATCGTCGTGACCGGCGCCTACGACAGTACGAACCCAGAATTCGCCCAGTACATCGCCGACAAGAACGGTGCCGGCCTCACCTCGGTCGCGTTCGCTCAAGCGATGCCGTGGTTCCCCTACGTGCTCTCGGTCGCCGTCGTACTGTTCGCATTCTCGACCATGATATCGTGGTCCTACTACGGTGAGCGCTGCTGGAGCTGGCTCTTTGGAGACGGTTCGGGCGTCATCTACAAGATCATCTTCCTCGTCTTCACCTTCGCCGGCTCGATCGTCACCGCCACGAACGTGCTCGATTTCGGCGACCTGATGATCCTCGGCATGGCGCTCCCCAACATCCTCGGTGTCCTGTTCTTGACCGGGAAGGTGAAGAAAGCTCTCAACGAGTACACGGCCAAGCTCCGCGCGGGCGACTTCGATCAAACCTCATGACAGCCGAAGCCACTACTCAGGCGCCCATCGGCCCCGTCGATCTCGCCGCCGAGCGTGAGGCCGTCGGTCCTGCCCTCGAAGAGGCGGTGCTCGACTGTCTGCGCTCCGGCGCCTACGTCCTCGGGCCCGAGGTGAAGGCCTTCGAGGCCGAGTTCGCCGCCTATCAGGGAACCGCCCACGCCCTCGGCGTCGCCTCCGGGACCGACGCCCTGATCCTCGGCCTGCGCGCCCTCGGGGTCGGCGTCGGTGACGGCGTCGTCACGAGCGCCTACACCTTCTTCGCCTCGGCGGGGACGATCGCCTGGATCGGCGCGCGCCCGCAGCTCGTCGACGTCGACTACGACACGGCGCTCATCACCCCCGAGACCGCTTCGGCTGCCATCGACGACACGACGAAGTGTCTCCTCCCCGTCCACCTCTACGGCCAGCTCGTGGACTTGGCGGGCTTCCGCGCCCTCGCGGACGAGGCAGGCCTCGGACTCCTGGAAGATGCTGCCCAGGCCCACGGCGCTGAGCGCGACGGCAAGCGCGCGGGCCAGGTCGGTGACGCCACCGCCTTCTCCTTCTACCCCACGAAGAACCTGGGCGCCCCCGGAGACGCCGGCGCGATCCTCACGCCCTCCGACGACATCGCCGCCCGCCTTCGTGAACTCCGCGACCATGGCTCGCTGGAGAAGTACCGCCACGACAG
>JABSRK010000571.1 GCA_013213915.1 Planctomycetota bacterium | reverse complement strand
TCGCACATGCGCACCGTGAGTTCGGGATCGTCCGTACGCACAGTCGCTCTTCCTACCATCACGACGTCCGCTCGGGCGCGCTCCTCGTGAACTTCCTTGCGGCTGTTCTCACTGCTTATCCACCGGGAATCACCGGTCACCGTCGCGACCTTGCCATCAGCGGACATGGCCCACTTCAGGACGACCCAGGGGAGCGTCCCCTGCTGGTAGGTCCTGAAGTCGTTTATGAGCTCGCCGGCGGCGGCCACTGCGTCGGACATCTCAAACTGCACGACCTCGATGTCGGCGCCTTCCAGAACCTTGCGTGCTTGCCCGCCGTTTTCGGACGACGGATCACGCGTCGCGAAGAACACGCGCTTGATGCCGCACGCAATGATCCCCGCCGTGCACGGTTCGGTCTTTCCGTGAGACGAGCAAGGCTCGAGGGTCACGACGAGATCCGCGCCGCGCGCTGATTCGCCCGCGTCGGCCAAGGCGACGACCTCGGCATGGGGCCCGCCGTACTCGCGGTGCCACCCCTCGCCAACGACGTCCCCGTCCTTGACGACGAGCGCGCCCACGCGCGGGTTGGGCTCAACGAATCCGGTGCCCTTCTTGGCAAGCTTGATAGCGCGTTCGAGCAACACGTCGGTACTGATTTCAACCGTCACTGCAATATCCTCAGACGAGATCCCCGAACAGCGTCAGCGGCGTGCAATCCGTGAGACGGATGCGCGCCAGCCGACCTGTCAGGTCACGACCGGCGGGAAAACAAACGATGAGGTTCCTGTCCGTGCGCCCGGTCCACCTATCCGGGTCACGCTTGCTGATGCCCTCGACCAGCACGTCCACCTCGGAGCCGAGACGCGCGCGGTTTTTCCGCAACGAGATCTGCTTTTGCTCCTCCAGAAGGACCTGATTGCGCCGCGCTTTTTCGTCGCGCGGCACGGGGTCGCCGCGGTCGAAGGCACGGGTACCTCCCCGCGGCGAGTATTTGAAGACGAAAGATCCCTGAAAATCCAACTCGCGCAGGAGCGCCACGCTCTCGTTGAAATCGCTCTCGGTCTCACCGGGGAACCCGACGATCCAATCGGTGGCCATGGAAAGGTCGTCGATGCGGTTCCGCATGACATCGACAGCACGGCGGTACTCGTCCACCGTGTAGCCACGGTTCATCTCCTGCAGCACGCGGTCGCTGCCCGATTGCACGGGCAGGTGCAGGTACCGGGAGACGCGCGGATGGTCGGCGACGGCGCGCGCTAGGTCATCCGTCATGTAGTTCGGGTGTGAGGTGATGTAACTGATGCGCTCGAGACCCGGGACGTTCTCGTGAAGGTGGCCTAACAGCTTCGCGAGGGTGGTGCCGTCCTGCAGGTCCATCCCGTACGTGTCGATGCGCTGGCCGAGCAACGTGATCTCGACGACTCCGTCGTCTCGGAGCCGCTTCACCTCCTCGACCAGTTCTGTGATCGAACGGCTGCGCTCACGTCCCTGTGTGAAGGGAACGATGCAAAACGTGCAGAACTTGTTACAGCCGCGCATCGCGGTCACAAAAGCCTGCTCCCTGCGTGGGCGCACTGAGATGTCGCGATCGAAGGTCAGGTCCTTGCGGTCGAGCGCCATGACGCGCTCCCCATGCTTGACCTCGTCGAGGAGCTCGGCGACGTCTTCGAATCGCGACGTGCCGACGACGAGATCAACGTACGGCGCGCGCTTGAAAATGAGATCCTTGTGGTTCTGCGCCATGCAGCCCATGACGCCGATCACCATTCCGGGACGCTCCTCCTTGAGCCGCCGGAGCGCGCCGAGGCGCGCGTACACCTTGTCCTCGGCGCGCTCACGCACGCTGCAGGTGTAGTAGAGCACCACATCCGCGTCGAGAGGCCGATCGACCCGCTCGAAGCCCTCCCGCTTGAGCTTGCCCAGGACCAACTCTGAGTCGAGCCGGTTCATCTGGCAGCCCAGATCCTCCAGGAAGACGGTAGGGCGGGCGCGGACCTGAGTGGCTTC
>JABSRK010000570.1 GCA_013213915.1 Planctomycetota bacterium | reverse complement strand
GTCCAAGCCCATGGCCGTGTGCGCCATGTATGAACTCCAGGCGCAGCTCACGACCATCGTCCCCCGCGAGACGCCCTGCCTCACCTGCCTCTATCCGGAGGAGCCCCCGGCCTGGAAGCGCGAGTTCCCCGTCTTGGGCGCGGTCTCGGGCGCAGTCGGCTGCCTCGCAGCGACGGAGGTGATCAAGCTCATCGCAGGTCTCGGCGAGACCCTCGCCGGGAAGCTCCTGACGATGGATCTCCGCACCATGGACTTCCGCAAGCACAGCATCTCACGCCGCGCGGATTGCGCGGTGTGCGGCTCCTGATCCTCAGCGTCCGGCCGGACCGCGGACGGGTTGGACCCAGGCGCACTCGCGGTCACCGGCGAAGAATGGGTTGGGGTGCGGGCGATCGCTCACGATCTTCGCCCGCAGGTAGAGCTCGTCGCCGTTGAAGGTGAAGACTGCAGGGTTGGCCTCGGTCGAGAGGAAGATCTCCGACGGCTGCATGGACCCCTTGCGTGTGCGGCGAGTGCCGACGAAGCGTGTCGTGTAGCGAACTCCGGGATCCTCGTCGATCCAGACCCGCATCGTCCTCCCGTCGAACTGCACGTCCTCCAGGATCACACCTGTCGACGAGTAGAACCGTCCGAGATTCATGGCGCGGATGATCGCGTCCGGGGTTCGCGCCTTGGATTGCACCATCACCCAGCCGCGGCCCGGGTTGTGCTTGCCTATGCCGTACTCCCTGTAGTCGTGGCTGTCGTCAGTGGCCACGCCGTAGAGCATTCCCAAGCTGTTGTCGATGACCCTCGAAGTCAGCGCCAGGTCCCACAGGGCCTCGGTCCCGGAGTGGGTGTCGTCTCCATAGTTCCGCACGCCCGCGTGTCCGTTGTAGACCTCGAAGAAGCGGCTCGAGCCAACCAGGGCAAGGTCGTCGTGCCGAACAGCCCACCCGAAATTGGGGTGGTTCAGATGCGAGAGGACGGGCCTCTTGTTGGCCTTCCCATGGGATGTGACAGCGCCCATGTTTCGCTCGATCGTCTCGAGAACACTCCGCCCGCCCTGGGGATCGATCACCTCTCTCAGGTTGATCCCGTTCACGTGGACCGGCTTCCCGTCGAAGGAGTCCGTCAGCTCTTCCGCGGTGATGAGCAGGAGGCGGGAGCGATCGATGCGCAGGCGCTCCCGGATGTCTCCCAGGGTCTTGAGGCGCATCTCGGTTAACCCGTCCCGTGGCCGGATCTCGACCCAGTCGGCCCCGAAGCGCGCCGTGAGGATGTCGATGTCGCTTGGCTTCAGCCTCCCATCGTCCTGAATCACGAACCACCTCTCGTGGTCGGCAACGATGTTGTGCTCGGTGAGGGCGAGGAAGTCGTAGCCGCGTTCGTCGTACCAATCGACCACCTCCTCGGGCGGCGCGTTCCCGTCACTCCAGAGCGTGTGCGTGTGGGTGTTGCCCTTGAGCCACTGCAACCCTTCCCGCGGCGCGGGATCGCCCGCTCCCAAGGAGCATGAAATGGCGAGGAGCAGAGCGCTGAAGATCCCCCAGCCCGACCTCATCGTGTCTTCCGCTCCCTAAGAGATCCGTCCTTCTCGACGTACTGGAGCTGGACCTCGTTGATCCCTGCGCGTCCGGGCCAGGCCGTGCCGACGGCTCGATCCAGGAGATAGATCTCCAAATGCTTGATGCGAACGTCCTTCCCGAGATCGATCACCGTCGGCGCCCGGCGGTCAGCCGGGGCCGTCGCCTCGTATCGGCTGCTCGTCCTGTTGATCCGCAGGCTCACGCGCTGTGCGTAGTCCGCCTTGCCCATGTCGAGCGGATTCGGCGGCGCCTGCGCAATGACTACCCGGTTGGTTCGGATCCCGCGCTTCACCGCGACAGTCAGCTTCGGCTCGGTGTCCGTGGCAGCGCAGAACCAGGCCGAGATCTCGTGTCCGTCGATGGCCTTGGGGGGCTCCTGTCCCGCCACGTTCCCGCTCGTCGCCGTCGCCTCCCCCCCCTCGACGGG
>JABSRK010000057.1 GCA_013213915.1 Planctomycetota bacterium | reverse complement strand
GACCGATCTTGACAGCGTTCGGGGGTCGCGTCACTGTCTCCCCAACGATCGATCCCGAGAAGAAAGCACGCGATGGACGACATCCAACCGTACCTCGATGGCATCTTCCGCTGGGTCCATGTGATCGCCGGCATCACCTGGATCGGCCTGCTCTACTTCTTCAACTGGGTGAACTCGGCGTTCGCGCCGACCCTCGACGCCGATTCCAAGAGGAAGGTCGTGCCGGAGCTGCTGCCCCGCACCCTGTTCTGGTTCCGCTACGGCGCCCTGTGGACCTGGGTGTCTGGCGCGCTGCTGATCGCCGTCACCTTCTATCACGGGAAGCTGATGTGGGATGACGGCGAATCACACTGGGGTGCTCTTCCCTTCGTGATGCTCGCTATCACGTTCGGCGGCGTGCTCGTCTACGACATGCTGGTCAAGTCCGTACTCGCGACGCCCCAAGCGGCGTTCTGGGGTGGCTGGCTGCTCACCTCCGGCCTGTTCGTCTTCTACCGCGAGTCCATCCCCGAAGTCGGCTACCGCGGGGCCCTCATCCACATCGGAGCCATGTACGGAACGTTCATGGCGTTCAACGTGTGGATGCGCATCTGGCCGGCGCAGCAGAAGATCATCACCGCCATCAAGAACGGCGAGGCACCGGACGGTGCCCTGGTGAAGCTGGCAGGTGGTCGATCCAAGCACAACACCTACATGTCGTTCGTCCTCGTGTTCGCCATGCTCAACGAGTACTCATCGGCCTGGAGCCAGGCCACGTACGTGATCCCGGCGTGCTTCCTCGTCGCATTCGCGCTCTGCAACTTCTGCTACAAGAAGGCCGCACAGGTCCCGGGCTTCTAGCCCGCCCATGGCCTGGATCAAGACCGTCGCGCCCGAGGAGCAGCCGAGAGGCCTCCTCGGGCGGCTGTATGAAGAGGCCCTCGCGCGGGCCAACAAGGTCTGGAACATCGTCCGGCTGATGAGCCTGCGCCCGCGCCAGATGCAGGCAAGCATGGACCTGTACCGGGTCGCCATGTTCGGCGACTCGGGCCTCTCCCGCGGCGAACGCGAGATGATCGCCACGGTCGTCTCGCAGCTGAACCAGTGCTTCTACTGAACCGAAGCCCACGGGCACGATCTCCAGTTGGAGATCGAGGACACCGAGAAGGTCGCGGCGGTGAAAAAAGACTGGCGCACGGCCGGCCTCTCGATTCGTGAGCAGGCGCTGTGCGTATGGGCAGAGAAGCTCACCCTCACCCCCGCCGACATGTCGCCGTCCGACCTGGAACCCCTGAGATCCGTGGGGCTCGACGACGCCACGATCCTGGACCTCGCACAAGTCGCCTCCTATTTCAACTACATCAACCGGATGGCGGATGGCCTGGGGGTCGACTTAGAAGAGTCCATGATGTCTTGAACGCCCCCCCGGCACATACTCATACTTGGGGGCTCCCGGGCATCAGCCAGGCCGGGATCAGGACACAGTGCATTGACCAACAACGAGATCCCTTCCCTCCTGGAGCTTCTACGAGACGACGACGCCACGGTCCGGCTGGCCGTGGAGGATCGCCTCCGTGAGCTGGGCCCCGACGCGCTGGCCGCCCTCGACATCGCCACCGACAGCGAAGACCCGCGACTCCGATCACGGGCGCGCCTGCTGCACCAGAAGCTGAAGTCCGAGGAGGTCGTCGAACGCCTGCACCAACTCCTGGCCGATGACAGCTGCGATCTCGAGGACGCCTGCCTTCTGCTGGCATCCGTCGAGAAGCCGCAGCTCCAACTGCACGTGATCCGTGAAGAATTCGACCGCATCTCCGTGCGGTTGAACAACGCGCTGAAATCCGCGAGCACCCCCCGTCAGGTCGCCGAGACGCTCGGGCGGACCCTCGGCGAGGAAGAGAACTTCTCGGGCAACGCCGAGGACTACCACGACCCGGGCAACTCCTACGTCGATGACGTCCTTGCCCGACGGGTCGGCATCCCCATCTCACTCTCCGCGATCTACATGATCGTCGGCCGACGGGCAGGCCTGGTCATGCGCGGCGTGGGGATGCCCTGCCATTTCCTCGTGCAGCTGGATCAGGGCGACGACTCCTTCTACCTGGACCCCTTCGGCGGCGGGCGCATCCTCTCGCGCGAGAGTTGTCGTGCCATGCTCGCCGGGTTCCGCCACTCGTGGCGCGAGGACTACCTGAGGCCGGTCTCCGACCGCGACATGCTGCGCCGCATGATGGCGAACCTGATCCACATCTACCAACGAGACAAGGACCAGATGCGCCTGAACCGTCTGTACGGATTCGTCAACGCGCTTCAGAGACGGGCCTCGTGAACGACGACTTGCTGCGCTGGCGGGAGGAATTCCCGATCCTCGAGCGCACGGTCTACCTGAACTCCAACAGCCTCGGGCCCATGCCCCGCGGCGTCCGCCAGCAGCTCGGCTCGTTCATGGACCAGTGGGATCAGCGCGGTGTCCGTGCGTGGCTCGACGACGACGGCTGGTGGGACATGCCCGTGAAGGTCGGCGACCTGCTGTGCGATATCCTCCACGCGCCCCAGGGCACGATCTCCATGCACCAGAACGTGTCCATCGCCGAGGCGGTCCTGCTCTCGTGCCTCGCGTTCGAAGCGCCGCGCAACAAGATCGTCTATACCGACATGAATTTCCCCTCCGTGATGTACGTCATGGAGGAGCAACGCCGACGCGGGGCACGCATCGTGGAAGTCCCCGGCGCCGACGACGGCGTCTCGGTCGACCTGGAACGCCTGCTCGAGGCCATCGACGAGGAGACCTTGATCGTCCCGGTCTCCCACGTTCTCTTCCGCTCGTCCTACATCCAGGACGCCGCGGCCATCGTCAAGCGCGCCCACGAGGTCGGCGCCATGGTCATCCTCGACGTCTACCAGTCCGCGGGTTGTGTCCCGGTCGATCTCCAGGCCCTGGACGTCGATGTGGCCGTCGGCGGCTCGGTGAAGTGGCTCTGCGGCGGGCCGGGGGCAGGCTTCCTCTACGTCAGACCCGACGTCGCCGAGCGGCTCAAGCCCATGTACACCGGCTGGCAGGCCCACGCCAGGCCCTTCGACTTCGCACGCGGAGCCATGGAATGGGGTACGCCCGCCTACCGATTCCTGAACGGGACCCCCCACATCCCCGCCCTGTTCGCGGCCAAGACCGGGTACGAGATGATCCGTGAGATCGGTGTTGACCGGATCCGGGAGCGCTCGCTGCACCTGACGCAGACGATCCTGGACACGGCGATGGCGGCGGACGTCCCCGTCACGTGCCCCGAAGGCCCAGAACATCGGGGCGGCACCGTCGCGCTGAACGCCCCCGACGGCAAGGCCGTCTGCGACGAGTTGAACCGGCGCGACTTCGTCTGCGACTACCGCCCCGAAGCCGGCATCCGGCTCGGGCCCCACTTCTTCGTCACCGCGGACGAGTGCCGCTCGGTCGTCGATGAGATCGTCAAGATCCTCAAGGAACGCGGCCTGCGATAGACTCGCCCCCATGGGCGAGATCATCGATATCTCCCGCCTCGTCTCCGAGGAGACCTCGGTGTGGCCGGGCGACACGGCCTTCTCCCGCACATGGGTGATGTCCATGGCCGACGGCTGCGCCTGCAACACCTCTACGATCACCCTGTCGGCGCACACGGGGGCACACACCGACGCGCCCTCCCACTTCGTGGACGACGGGCCGACCCTCGATCAGGTCGAACTCGGAAATTACATCGGACCGTGCCGCGTCGTGCACGCCAAGCACCGGGACGCGATCCGTCTCGACGACCTGGATGGCCTCGATCTGGCCGAGGAGGAGCGGTTGCTGTTCCGCACACTCGAGCCACCGACCGACAACACGTGGGACGACGGGTTCACCCACGTGTCGGTGGAAGCCGCGCGGGCCGCTGCCGACGGCGGGCTCAAGCTGATCGGTATCGACACGCCGTCCATGGACCCCATGACGAGCAAGACCCTGGACGCTCACAAGGCGCTGTTCGAAGGTGGCGTCGCCATCCTGGAGAGCGTTGATCTCTCGGGCGTCGATGAAGGGCGTTACGAGTTGATCGCACTGCCGCTGAAGATCAGCGGCGGCGACTCGTCGCCTGTGCGCGCGATCCTGCGGACCCTCGATGGAGCGACACGGTGAGCAACGAGACCTTCAACGCGCCTGGCTTCTCCGACCCGGTCGGCTACTCCGACGCCATGGGCGTCGGGCCGGGCCGCCGACTCGTGTTTCTCTCGGGCCACGTCGCGTTCGACGCGCAGCGCAGCATCCTCCATCCCGGCGACCTCGTGGCCCAGGTGGGGGTAACGCTGCGCAACCTCCGTGCGACCCTCGAGGCGGCTGGCGGCCAGCCCGAAGACCTGGTCAAGCTGACCGTCCTGGTCACCGACGTCCAGGCCTGGCGCTCCGATGCGAAGGCTGTCGGCGCCGCGTGGCGCGAGGCCCTGGGCAAGGTGTATCCCGCGATGACGCTCGTCCCGGTGTCCGGGCTCTACGACCCCGGCGCCGTCGTCGAGATCGAGGGCGTGGCCGCCGTTCCAGCGCCGTGACGGGGCCAGGAACCGTGGACCTCCGGGCTCACTGCGGCCGACCCCAGGCTCGTGGAGACGCTGCCAAGCCAGTGATGGCCCCGACGCCCTCTGAGCCCTCCCCGGCCCTCTGGCGGCCGCAGGCAGCACTACGCTGGCCCTGCCTCCCAGCCCATCTGTCCCGGGGCCTCCCCGGCCACCTCCCGATAGAGTCTCCAAGGCCTTGCCCATGAACGGCAGCAAGCCAACGGAAACAGCTCGCATGATCGCGGCGGCGGCCGCCGCCGGAGTCACCGCATGCCTCCTCGACGGCCTCGCGGCCGCAGGGTCCATCGCCGGCGCGGGCAGCGGTCGGGCAGCAGGGGGGCTGGCCATGCTCCTCCTGGCCAGCCTGGCGGCCGGTGGCGGCGTCGCTGCCCTGCTCGGGGCGGGAGTCCTGCTCGAACGCCTGGCTCGCAGCCGGTGGCTGCGTGGTGTCCTCGTCGCCGCACCCATCGCCATCCCCCTCGCCCTGTTCTCCCTCGATCTCCTGAGTGGCGCCAGGGTCTCGCAAGTGGCGATGATCGGGCTCTTGCGCGTCGTCGTCTTTGTGGTGACGTACGCTGTCGTCGTCGTCGTCACAGCCACGTGGATCGGGTCACGGGAACGGTCACCGAGGTTTTTGCTCGTCGTAGCCACCATCGCAATCGCCGTCGCGTGTGCCGTCATCGATGGGAAAGCGATGATCGGCCTGTATCCGTCCTTTCACCATGCGCTGCGACTGGCATGCCTCGCGTTGGGAGCGTGCGTCGGATACGGGTGCGCCCCCATGCTGGGGCGCGTCGGACGCGGCATCGGCGTCGCCGGGCTCTGTGCGCTCGTCGTGCTACCCGTGCTCGCGGCGACGGACGTGCTGCCTGGGCGCAACCCGTGGGCGCGCCGCGTGTTGCTCGTGTGGTCGAGAACCGCCGGGCCGATTCTCCAACGGATCACCCCCGTGGAGATCGCTGACGACGGCGAAGACGACTTACTGGCCGCGGGACCGATTGAACCGGCTCCGCCCGCGGCCCTGGACGCGGCCTTCCCCGGGCGCCGCCAGTTCGACGTCGTGTGGATCACCATCGATACGCTGCGCGCCGACCGCCTGTCGGCATACGGCTATGCCCGCAAGACAAGCCCGGCGCTCGAAGCGCTCGCCAGGGAGAGCGTCTTGTTCGAACGGGCATACGCACAGCATCCGTCCAGTTCGCTGTCGTTCCTGTCCATGCTGACGAGCCGATATCCGTCCTTCTACGCGGATCGCAGGGGCTCACCGCCGAAGGACCTGGGCCCCCTGCTCGCGGGACTCCGTGAGGGCAGGCGCCTGCTCGCCATCACGCCCCTACAGCGCGGCTACGTCGACCGCGTCATGCCCTATCTGATCCCCGGACTCGCGGGGATCGAGACCATCGGGCGCGCCCAGATCCCTGACGCGTCGCGGGTGTTCGCGCGAGCACGCGAGCTCATGGAGGAACCCGGGACCAATCCGACCATCGCCTTCATCCACCTCTTCGACCCGCACAAGCCCTATCACGCGCATCGGAAAACGGACACGTTCCCAGCGTCGCGACGCTCCGACCCGGACAGCAAGAGATACGACGCTGAGGTGGCGTGGGCGGACCACCATCTGGGGCGGTTCATCGAGTGGATGCGTGCGCGTCCATCGTGGAACCGGACTGTCGTCGTCATCGGCGGCGACCACGGCGAGTCACTGGGCGAGTACGGCATGGCCGATCACGGCACGGGCCTGTGGGAACAGCAGATTCACGTCCCCTTGATCGTGCGCGTCCCGGGCGCGGCGGCGCGGCGGGTGGACGATCCGGTCGAACTCATCGACGTTCTCCCGACGCTGGAAGCGCTCGTCGGAGCCGAGGCGGACGGCGCCCGCCACGGACACAGCCTGGTGGGACACCTCCTCCCAGAAGCCCGGCGCGACGAGATCGCGCGGCCAGAAGGATACGCGTACGTCCAGTTCATTCGGGACGGTGAGAGCCTGGACGCGGTCGTACAGAAGCGCTGGAAGCTCGTGCGCAACCACGGCGCGGGTATCGATCGGCTGTACGACCTGTCACGTGAAGATCCGGAGGCCCACGACCTCGCCCTCGACGACGCATCGGTGCTGGACGATCTGCGCGCGCAGGCGGCGGCGTTTCGACGCCTCGCTCAGGCCGCGAACGTTGTCCCGACCCCACGACGAAGCCACGGTGAGGCCGGAACCCGCGTCTCCCGGCTCCAGCGCCACTCCGTCGGTGTCTACAGGGGTGATCCCGAAGCCGCCGCTCGGCTCGCCGAGCTGGTGCGGGAAGATCCGGGGGATTCGAACGGGCACCTGGCGCTGCGCAGGCTATCTCTGCTCAGTCCCGCCACCGCGTTTCCTCTGCTCAAGGAGTTGGCAGCCAACGCGGATACGTCGCTGCGCGTCCAGGTGACCGCGTGGCTCGCCCTCGGGGAACAACCGGGAAGCCGCCAACTCCTCGGGAAGCTCGCGGGTGACGCCAGCACCCAGGTCGCCGACGCGGCGCTCGCAGGACTCGCCCTGCTCGGTGACGCGCGCGGCACCAAGCGATTGCTCGCCGTCCGTCCCACGAACCCTGAAGCCGGCCGATGGCATCTGGCGGCGCGAGCCGCGATCGATGACTCCCAGGCTCTCGCTACGCTCGGCTCCCTCGTCATGGCGGCCAACGCGGGCCCCGAGTCGCTCCTCGCCGCATGGATCGCTGGACGGGACCACCCCGAGACTGGCATCCACGCCGATCTGTATCTGCGCGCAGCGAACCCGAGCAGTGATCCCCTGACCCGCTTCGCCCTCGCGCGACGTCTCGGCCAGGAAACGGACGCCCAGCGCGTCGCCCCGATCCTCCGCGCCCTGCTCGACCAGGGGGGCGGCGCGGAGGCAATAGCCCTGCGAGGTCGAGCGGCGGCGGCGCTGAAGCGCGTGGCCCCCCGGTGGGCGGCGAAACTCGAGCGCGTGGAGGTCCGACTCAGCGACATGCGGGCGGCGGCCCAGGCCATGGACCTCCCCGCAGCGCGCGCGGCGCTCGAGGCGGCCAGACTCGCGGCCACGGACGAAACGTACGTCGACTGGGGACTGGTCCTCGAGGAACGCATCGTCGCCAACGCGGCCGACCGTGTTCGGTTCCCGTGGCCGGACACGAACGATGTAGTGGACGATCTCCTGGCGCGGCCGCGGGCGCAAGACAGCTTGCCTACGGCGTCGACAATCGACGCAAACGTGACGATCGACTCGGGGGGTGCGTGGGTCAACATCGAGCTATCCGCGCAAGCCGGCAGTGCCCTGGCCGGTGGCTTCCATCTGTGGGGGCCTTACATCCGCGTGGCCCTGCTCAACGCAGGAGCAGAGGTGCTGCACGAGGAGCGCCTTCCGCTTCCTTCACGAGGCATCGGCTCGGACGCGCCGCTTTTGATCGTTCTGCCGATCGAACGCAAGCCCGGCGCCAGCGCGCTACGTGTGCAGGTCGTGATCCCCGGAGATCCGCCGCTGCTCACCCGACGTATCCGCCTGTAGAAAAACCGCAGCCACCTCACCCGTTGCGGATCAGGAGCTCGGCCACGTCCCGACGGCGGCTGTTCAAGTTGATCTCGCGGCGCGCCGCGATGCGCTCCATGGGAAAACCGTCGAACAGGCGGCGAACCAGGTCCGTGTCGGACTGACTCAGGAGCCAGCGCACGCCACGCTTCGCCAGGTGCCGACAGGTATCAGCGAGCCGCTCATGGTCCTGTTCACGAAACTGGTCCTCGGTGTAGCGGTTGAAGTCTGCGTGGCCGCCCTGCTTCACGTAGGGCGGGTCGAGGTAGACAAAGTCCCGGGGGGTGACGCCCGCAAGCGCTGACTGGAAGTCGCCGCACCGCAGCGTCACGCCGCGGAGCGCACGGGCCACATCCCGGAGTTGATCAGGGTCATGGGTTCGCCTGTCGTACGCGCCGTACGGGACGTTGAAGCGACCGTCACGGTTGACGCGAAACAACCCACGGAACCCGGTCTTGTTCAGGTAGATGAACTGGGCGGCGCGTCCGGCCAGGTCGAGTGACCACGGGTCGCGGGCACGAATCGCGAGGTAATCCTGACGCGTGTTAGGCAAAGCCTCGAGCTCAGCGACGACGCGGCGCCAACTCCAGCGCACGGCCCGGTACGTATCGAGCAGCCAGCGGTTGTGGTCTGCCAGGACCGCGTTGGACGGACGGAGAGAGAGGAAGACCGACCCACCTCCGAGAAACGGCTCGAAGTACCGGTCGAAGCGCTTCGGGAAGCGCGTCAGCAAGTCGGAGGCGAGAGCCTGCTTGCCTCCCGCCCACTTGATGAAGGGGCGGACGTTCCCGAGGGAGACCCCGCTCACACGTCCTCAGGCTGGCTGCAGGGCAGATCAAGGTCATTCATGATCTGCCACGTGGCCGCGAGCGCGTGGTGCGCCCCCGCCGCCACACACGGCGGCAGGTCGTCACGGCCTGCCAGCGCCTCAAGTGCCGAGTGCACGGTGGCGACCTCTCTCTCGAGCTCGGTCAACGGCTTGCCGAGGAGATCGGTGTCGGGAACGGTCATGCCTTCGTCCTCCGGTTATCGACGACCCGTCTTGCCTTGAGTTCGAAGCGAGGCAGGGAGCCCCGGTCGGCTTCGGCGACGTTCATGCGGAGCATCTCGTGATGTTCCTTCAGGTCTTCCTGAAGCTCGCCGCCAATATCGCTGAACGTCGCGCTCGAGTCGGCCTTCATCTCGACCCGAACGGTCAGCTCGTCGACGTTGTCGACGGTCTCGACGAGGATCTGGAACTCGTCGATGGAATCGAACGACCGCACGATCGCCTCGATGGCGCGCGGATAGACGTTGGTGCCGCGGATGAGGAGCATGTCGTCCACACGACCCTGGATGCCCCCCTCGTAGATGTCGAAGGTGCGACCACACGAGCAGGTGTCGTGGGGCACCTTCACCACGAGGTCGCGTGTCTTGTACCGCAGCACCGGGATCATCCCCCGGCCGAACGACGTGACGACGCGCTCGCCGCGCTCGCCGTAGCCCACCGGGTCACCCGTGTCGGGGTTGATGACCTCCTCGATGTAGTGGTCGTCGATGACGTGCATGCCGCCAGGCTGGTGCGAGCACTCGAACATGCAGATGGTGCCGAGCTCGGTCATGCCCGCGGTATCGAAGCACTTGGCGCCCCAGTGTCTTTCGATGAGCGCCTTGGTCTCGGGGATGCTGCCTGCAGGTTCGCCGGAGACGATCACCTTATCGACGGCGGAGCCCGCGAGGTCGATCCCCTGCTCGGATGCGGCCTGGGCGAGCCTCAGCGCGTAGGTCGGCGTCGCGCACACCGTCGTCACGTCCATGTCGGCGATCTGGCGCACGCGCATGTCGGTCGACATGTTGCCCGACGGGATCACCAGTGATCCCATGCGCTCACAGCAGTAATGGGCACCCCAGAAGCCGATGAACGAACCGTACGAGAACGCGAAGAACACCGTGTCCTCCGGTCGGACACCCGCCGCCCAGAAGCCATAGGCCCAGCACTCGGAGATCCACTGCCAGTCCTTGCGCGAATCGAGAACGCGAAGGGGATTGCGTCCCGAGGTACCGGACGTCAAGTGATACCGGATCGCCTCCTCGCGCGGGCGGGCGAGCAGGTCACCGAACATCGGCTCCGCGGACTGGGCCTCCATCCACTCGTCACGTGTGGTGAACGGGATGCGCCGCAGATCGTCGATGGAAGCAACGGAATCCGGCGCGACTCCGGAGGCATCCAGCTTGCGGCGATGAAACGCGCTACGTTCCGAAGCGTAGCCGAGTAACCGCTTGAGTTTGGCGACCTGGAGCCGTTCCAGATCCGCCCGCGGCAGGGTCTCGTTCTTCGGGTTCCAGAACTGCGAAGTCATCGCGACTCCTTTCCCAAGAGATCGCGGGCGATGATGATGCGTTGGATGTGGGCCGTACCTTCGTAGATCTGCAGACCCTTGGCGTCACGTAGCAATCGTTCGACCGGGTACGCGCTGGTGTAGCCACGTGCGCCGTGCAGGAGCACCGCTCGGTCGGCGGCCGTCACCGCCGCCTCGCACGCGGCCCATTTTGCCACGGACACCGCCCGGTGGTTGCTCTCCCCCTGGTCGCGCTGCCACGCGGCCTTGAGGGTCAGGAGTCGCGTCGATTCGAGCGAAGCGTACATCTCGGAGAGATCCGACTGCACGAGCTGGAAGTCGCCGATGCGGCGCCCGAACTGGCGCCGCGTGCGCGTCCAGTCGAGACACTGATCTAGGGCAGCCTGCTGGATGCCGACCGCACCGGCGGCGACACCGAGCCGACCCTCGCCGAGCCCGCCCATGGCGACCTCGAACCCACCGCCCACACCGCCCCCAACGTCACCAGGCCCGACGCGAACGCCATCGAAAGTAAGCGTCGCGTGGTCGGAGGCGCGATGCCCCAGTTCGCGGCCCTCCACGGGCGCCCGCGCGAGCCCCGCAGCATCGCCCGGGACAAGGAAGCAGGTGATGCCGTTCTTGCCCGCATCGGGATCGGCGTTGGCGAACACGAGGACGTGGTCGGCGACTCCGCCATTGGTGATCCAGTGCTTGGTGCCGTCGAGCGTCCAGCCGTCCCCGTCAGCCGTCGCCGTCGTGCGCAGCGACGCCACGTCGGTGCCGGCCTCGGGCTCGGTGAGGGCATACGCGAACACCGAGCTCCCCGCCGTGAGTTGCGGCAGCAACGTGGACTTCTGCGCATCGGTGCCGAACCGCTCCAGCAACATCCCGCAAAGGCACGTCTGCACGGTGGCGAATCCGCGCCACGACGAGTCCACGGCGCCAAGCTCCATCAGCGCCAGCACCCACTGGATGTGTGTCCAGCCACGACCGCCATATGCCGGGTCAATGGGGCCGCCGAGCAATCCGGCCTCGCCCAGCAAGGGGACGCGGGTCGCGTCGAACGACCCGTCCTCATCAGCGCGACGGGCCGCCGGCGCGAGGTGCTCTGTCGCGAACGCGCGCGCCGCCGCCTGCACGGCGACGTCCTGCTCGCTCAGCCCAAAGTCCACGACTACTGGCCCCGGAACTTCGGCTTCCGCTTCTCGGAGAAGGCGCGGAAGTATTCGGTGTGGTCCTCGCCCATCATGAGCAACGCCTGCGCCTGCGCCTCGGACTCGATGCCGGACGCGAGGTCCATGTTCCACTCATTGTTGAGCATGCGCTTGGTGACCCGCAAGCCAAGGGCTGGTCCGTCGAGCAGCTTGTTGGCGATGCCCCTCGCGGCGTCGACCACGTCGGCGGCGGGGACGGTCTCGTTCGCGAGGCCGATCCGCACGGCCTTCTCGGCATCCACAGGTTCGCCGAGCATGAGGATCTCGGTCGCGTGCGCCATCCCGACGACGCGCGGCAACAGGTACGCCGCCCCCATGTCCGAACCGGCGAGCCCGACCTTGGTGAAGATGAAACCGATGGACGCGTCGTCGGCCAGCACGCGAAAGTCGCACGCGAGGGCGATCACCGCGCCAGCGCCGACGCACGTTCCGTTGATCGCGGCGATCACGGGACGGTCGAACTCGCGGATGTTCTGCACCAGCTCGCCCGTCATCCACGCGAACTCGAGCACCTTGCGCATCGGCGCGTCTCGCAGCGCCCCGATGATTTCGTGCACGTCGCCGCCCGAGCAGAACCCCTTGCCCTCCCCCGTCAGCATCACCACCTTGGTCGCGTCGTTGCGGCGCTCCGTCTCGAAGAAATCGCACAGTTGCCTGTACGTATCGAAAGTCAGGGCGTTCCGCCGCTCCGGACGGTTCAGCGTGATGGTGACCAGGCCGTCCTCCGACCGGTCGAGCTTGAATGCGTCGAATCCCATGTCCCTGCTCCGCAGGCGAGGAACGTACCACGCCATCGGGTGAACCGCTTCGCCGCAGGCTCAGCGCTTGCTGGGGGACGTCTTGGCCGCCCCGGCCTTCGCCGCGGCCAAGGCCTCCGAGACCTTTACGCAACGTGGCGTGATCTCGCGGATGTTCTTGCCGACCACGCCGAGGCGCACCCAGAGTTCTTTCGCACCAGTGAAGGCGACGGCCTGGTGGGTGGTGCCGTGGCGGTACCGCACCAGGGGTCGATTGTCCTTCGGAAAAGCCGCGACAGACAGGACCTCGAACATGCGCTCCGGCGTGACCGTAGCACCGTCGCTCGTGTCGATGCCCATGACCGCATCGCGCAGACCGTTGTAACGACGGCAGAGCTTCTCCGGGTCGTCCTTGCGGGGCTTGCGAACGCGGTGGTGGTTGGTGCAGAGGAGAAACGGCCTCGTCCCAGAGTCGAGGTGATCGGTGAGACGAAGATGGACACCGCCGGCCGCCTTGTAGCGACTGTCGTACTCGAACACGCCCGCGAACGGCTCGCCCGCCTTCGCCCCAGGCGTGACGACCATGAAGTTATTGCCGTACATCGTCCGCCAGGACTTCAGACGGTCGTGGACGCCCGCGAGCGTGTCGCTGGCGGAGACGTCCCGCATGACGCGGCGCAGCGCGCACAGTCGCGGAACATTCGGGCGGAAGGCCGTGAGCAAACCCGGAAAGATGAAGACGTCGTGGATGGAGATGAACACGCCATCCGCGTTCAGCCCCGTCATGGTGGCGATGCTGCCCGGGTAACTGACGCCGATCCAGCCATGGGACTTGCCGTCTGGCGCGTGGACGACGATGTGCTGATCATCCAGGACCATGCGGAAAGCCGGGAAGTCAAAGTTACGGGCCACCGCCGGGGCGCCGTCCTTGGTGTAGGTGCCGTCGATGGCGAACGTGGAGCAGCCGAGGGCCATCCAGTCGCCGACCGTGTTCGCCGCCTTCAGGTCGGCGAGGGTGACCGCGCGGTCAAGGAACTTGACCTGGCGCTTCTCCTCCGGGAGCCGGGCCTCGATGCCCCTGAGCATCCCCGCGAGCTCCGCTTCCTCGTCCTCGTTGAACGCGAACCTCGGCACGACCGACTTCAGCAGCCGCTCCTCGTACTGCTCCTTACGGCCCCGCGCCATCAGCTTGGTCAGGTCGGCGTCGAAGTTGCGGACAATCACGTCGCCCAGCAGCCAGCCCTGGGCGAAACCACGCTGCTCCGGTGTTCCCCACAGGTAGAGAACGCGCAAGCCGTCTTCATGGACGTAGCGTCCGCAGAGATCGGCCGGTGGCTCCTGCGCGGGAAGCCCCGCCAGCAGCACCGCGAGGAGCACGAGATGAACGAGACGTTGCATGGCGCCAGTCTACCGATTCCAAGACGGCCTCAGAGCGTGTCCGTGGCCACGGGACCGTCAACAGCAACGGAGACGGGTCAGCCACGGGGATCACGACGGCGGCACGAACAAGGCGGAGCATGGGAGTCTCCGGTGCTTGGGATACGGGGACGCGCCTGGCCTACGCGCTCGCCCATGCGGTCTCTCAGCCCCCCGTGGTGAGGATCTCCGCGTCGGCTCCTGGAGGGGTCGGATCGTCCGGATCTTCGAGCCAGCCCTCCGGGAGGCAGACCTCCTGCGTGCCCGACGACTTTCCCCGCGGCACCCGCATGGCGGACGGCGGAAAGGGCATGTCCCCATCGACGTCGGCGAGGGCGTCGCGCAGATCCTGCAGAGTCTCGATCCGGACCAACCGCTGCCGGAGCGCGGCGCTCTTCGGAAAACCCTTCGTGTACCAGGACGCGTGACGGCGGAACATCTTCAGAGCGGGACGCTCCTCCAGCCAATCAGCGAGGCGCGTCGCGTGGTCGATCATGATCTCGGCGATCTCGCCAAAACGGGGTGGGTCCTGCGGTTCGTTGCCGTCAAAGACATCAGCGAGATCGCGAAACAACCAGGGGCGTCCGAGACAGCCGCGCCCCACGACGATGCCGTCACAGCCGGTCTCACGCATCATGCGGAGTCCGTCCCAAGCTTCCCACACGTCGCCGTTCCCGAGAACGGGGATCGAGGTGACGGCTTCCTTCAGGAGCGCGATCGCCTGCCAGCGGGCGTCACCGTCGTAGAGCTGGGCCGCCGTGCGCGCGTGGAGTGAGACCGCCGCGCAACCTTCGTCCTCGCCAATCCGTCCTGCGTCCAGGTAAGTCAGCAAGTCATCGTCGATGCCCATGCGGAACTTGATCGTGAGCGGAACGTCGCCGGCCGCTTGCACGGCTGCGCGGACGATGTTCCGCAACAAGCTGCGTTTTATGGGAATCGCTGATCCGCCTCCCTTGCGCGTCACCTTCCG
>JABSRK010000569.1 GCA_013213915.1 Planctomycetota bacterium | reverse complement strand
ATGCGCGAGCCAGCGAGGTTGCCACAGCTCATCCGGCGTGTGGTGGGTGAGAAACTGTACCCGGCCTTCCGCCAGGCTGCCCACCTCCGGGCGCACCACGGTGAAACGCAAAGTGCAGGGTTCGCCGTCGGCGGTCGTGGTCGGCTCCTTTCGGCGCGCGTAGGGGACGGCGTCCCAGTCGTCCTGGCTCGAGAGATCGTGAGCGATCACCGTCGCTCCGCGCTGTTCCATGTGGAAGGTCAAAAAGCCGCTCGCCTTGCCGATCTCCAGGACCGTCTTGCCTTCGAGGTCAATGCCTCCGAGGTACTCGTCGACCGTCCCCCGCAGGTCCCAGGCGCCGTCCACGCTCCCGTAGCCGGGGATGTCCATCGAGTGGTAGAAGAGGCAATCCGCCAGCTTCGTCACGGTCCGCGGCTCTGCGTAGATGGACATGCGCGTCTCTGGCCGCGCCGGCGGCCCGGGGGTGGGTCGTATCAGGGTCGTGCAGGGGCGTCGCGAGAGAGTTGAGCCCTGGGAAGCTCGGTCCCAACGCCGAGTTGCGTGCAAGCGTTCGTTCACTCCCCCGAACGCAACTCCTGCAAGCGGCGGGAGTAGGCGCGGGAGAGATCGTTGCGCTCCATCAAGGCCATCACGCTCCTCCCGTCGTCTCCCTCGACGATCGGGATGGCGTTGATGTTGTGGGCAGTCATGTTGCGCACGACCTCGTCGAGCGAATCGTCCATGCGGGCCGTGACCACGCGCTCGATCATGAAGTCGCGCACGATGACCACGTCCTGGGCCACGTCCTCGAGATAGATGCGCCGCAAGTCGGTCAGGGAGAAGATCCCGACCAGCAACCCATCGTCGTCCACGACCGGGAAGTAGGACTCCTTGGCGTCGGACACGGTGTGCAGCACCTGGCGCAGGGTCGCGTCCTGGTGGATCAGCTGGGGGGCGCGGGTCTCGGCGAACACCTCGCGCACACTGATGCGCTCGAGCACGTCCACCACGAAGTCGCCGGTGGGCGCGGGGGAGTCGACGACGCCGGGAACCTGAGCCTCGTACAGCGACCACTTCTGGCTCAGCAGCAGGTGCAGCACGGAGACGAACATCAAGGGCGCCAGCAACTCGTAGCCGCCGGTCATCTCGCACACCATCACCACGGCCGCCACCGGGACCTTGGCCACACCGGCGAAGAAGGCGCCCATGCCGACCAGGGCGAAGGCGGCCGTGTGAACGCCCAGGGAGGGAAAAAACTCCTCCGCGCCCTGTCCCACGAAGGCGCCCAGCATGGCGCCGATCGCCAGGGACGGCGCGAACACGCCCCCCGAACCTCCCGAGCCGACCGTGAAGCTGGTGGCGATGATCTTGGCCACGACCAGGACGCAGAGCGTCATCAACGGGATCGAGCCCTGGATCGAATCGAGCATCAAGCCGTAGCCACCGAAGAGCACGCCGCGATCTCCTGCGAGGGGCGAGATCGCCAGGGCCGTCAGGCCCAGCAGCAGCCCGCCGATGGCGGGGCGCAGGGCGAGCGGGATCGAGCGCGCGCGAGAGAAGAATCCGTGCACGCCGTAGAAGAAGCGCGTGTAGGCCAGGCCCACCACGGTGCACAGGACCGCCAGGACCAGGTAGAGCGCCAGGTGCCGAGCGTCGTCAAACGTCAGCTGCTCGAGC
>JABSRK010000568.1 GCA_013213915.1 Planctomycetota bacterium | reverse complement strand
TCCACCTCTCGCGAGCGACGTTTGATGCGCCAATCGAGCAGATAGCTCGGCAGCACGTAGGCGAAGCCCGCCAATGACACGATCGTCACGAGTACCAGGCTCTCGCGGACGATCAGGCGCAGCGGCGTCAGGTAGAAGACGAGCGGTAGACCCACGACCAGGATCACGCGACTGCCTCGAAACACCACGGAAGCCCCCGGGCTGCGGTAGCCCGCGTGCACGACCCTCGCGCGCAGCATTCGCCCTTCGCGACCCCTTTCGGCCTCTCTACCGAGACCCGCGAACGGCGCGAGCAGGCGTACGAGCAGAGACTGTTCCTTCGGGAAGATCCCGACCTCGGTCTCGCTCGCCGTTCCTGCGCCGAGGCGACCGAGTCGGAGGCGTGATGGGCGCTCGCTCACGAGCATCCCGACGCCGAGAAGCAGGAAGAGGATCCCGGCGAACAAAAGCGCTGAACTCGCAATCGCCACGGCGCTACTAGGCCTCCACCACGGCCATGCGCCGGGCGAGCAGATAGCCGACCACGGTCATCACGGACACGATCGTCGCTATGAACGTCCCCTCCTCGGTGAGCCATAGGTTGCTCACGAAATCGGGGGCCACCTGGTACATGAGCAAGGCGAAGGTCGGCGGTGACATCAGCAGAATCAGCGCCGCGCCGCGGTTGAGGGCCGTCATGCTGCGCACCTTTCCGTAGAATTGGAAGCGCTCCCGGATCACGTAGCCGAGCTTTTCCATGATCTCGGCCAGGTTTCCTCCCGTCTCGCGTTGAATCAGCACCGCCGTCGAGAACAGGTAGAGGTCGGGGAGACCGACGCGGTGACAGAATTTCTCGAGCGCCTGCTCGAGATTGAGTCCGAGCGCGAGTTCTTCCGAAAGCACGTTGAACTCGGCGGCCACCGGATCGTCGAGTTCGTCCGCCACCATGCGAAAGCCTGCGAGCAGCGCGTGCCCCGCGCGCAGTGACCGGCAGATCAGGTCGAGCGCTTCGGGCAGATCTTCTTCGAAGGTGCGCATCCGTCGCCTGCGCCGCCAGCCGACGACGAGCCATGGCACCCAAATCACCCCGAGCGCAAGTGGCAGGGCGAGAGCCCAGTCGTAGAAGACCTCGATGCCCACCACCGTTGCGCCCGCGCCGAGACTCACCGTGAGCGCTAGGAAACGCCAGGCGCCAATACTGATTCCGGCGCGATAGAGCATCACGTCGATACGGCGGGAGATCGAAAAGGGCAGCCGCAGCGCGATCTCTTCGAGGCGCGCGCGGAAGCCGCCCGTGCCTTCTCGGATGATCGAAGCCTCGGGCGGTCCGTGACGCGGGTCGTTTATTCGCTGGGCGACGCGGCGCAGGCGCTGCCGCAGCTGCTCTCTGCGGTCCGAGCGCACCCCGCGCACCATGACCATGACGAACTCGATGAACGAGATCAACGAGAGCGCGAGAAGGATCATGCCGATACGAGTCATGCCGCGCTCTCCCGACGCGGGTCGACCCGTGCGGTCTGGGGGTCGAAAAGTTCTCCGCCGAGTTCTATGCCATCGTGCGCGAGACGCTCGCAGAAGCGCGGCCGGATGCCCATCGGGACCAGACGACGCAGTACGGTTCCATCGTTCGCTACGCCGTTCCGCTGTAGATGAAAGATCTCCTGCATCATCACCACGTCGCCCTCGGAGCCCGTGATTTCCTGAATGCTCGTGATACAGCGCGTGCCATCCGAGAGGCGTGCGATCTGGATCACCAGGTCGACGGCCGAGGCAATTTGCGAACGTACCGCCCGCAACGGCAATTCGAAGCCCGTCATCGCCACCATGGTCTCGAGACGCATGAGCGCGTCACGCGGCGAGTTGGCGTGGATCGTCGTGAGTGAGCCGTCGTGGCCCGTGTTCATGGCCTGCAGCATGTCCAGGGCCTCGGAGCCGCGTACCTCGCCGACGACGATGCGATCCGGACGCATCCGGAGGGCGTTGATCACGAGTTCCCGCTGCGTCACTCGACCGCGGC
>JABSRK010000567.1 GCA_013213915.1 Planctomycetota bacterium | reverse complement strand
AGGCAGAGGTCATTCAAGCCCCGTTCTTAGAAGGTCCGATAAGAGATCTTCTGTCAAATAGGACTCGGAGCTGGCCCCAGCGGGTGTGGGGACTCTGTGGGGGATTTGCTCAAACGAGCCCAATCCGTCCCAATCACTTTCGCGACGTAACCCCGTAACATTGCGGGAATATTGAGAAGCCCCCGACCCCGGGTGTGAGTAGGAGTTACAAGGCCCCTCAACAACGTCCGATAATCGAAATTCAGTCAAATAGACCGGGAACGGTCGAGTGCTGATCCGGTGCGGGCCGGTCAAGCGCTATGCATTGGGCACCGATCGCGGTGATCGAGTGGGGAGAAGCCGAAGATGAGAGTATAGGAAGTTCAAGCCCCGTATTTGCCGGAAGGTCCGATATTGGAAGTTAGTTCAAATAGATAAACGCGGGGGAGGCCAGGCCCTTGTCGGGTCGCCTCAGAATCCTAATCTTGCCGTCAGGTTGCGAACGAAGGAAGAGGGAGTACTCGGTCCAGAATGCGGCCTAGTCAGAAACCAAAACTGTCTCTTACGACAGAGCCGTCCTTGTCCAAAATGTTTTGCCGACGTAGACCAGTGGCGCGCGCGACGCTAAGGGGTTTGATGGGAGCGCGTCCATGTTCGTCGTGCCGCCAACACCGCCGTACCGAGCAGCATCAGACCGAGCGCGATGGCGCCCTCCGTGCCGAGCCCCGGGACCGCTGGCGACGCGCCGACTGTGATCGCGTAGCTGAAGGAGAAAGGGGGATCGACGCCGAAGGGGACGTGGAGGTCATAGTTGAGCTGGATCAGGTACTCGTGATCCTCTGGCAACAACACCATCTGAGCCGGCGACCCCGGGCTCAGTGTGGCCAGATTCATCTGGGTGGGGAGGCCTGGATCAATGATCACGTCGATTTGCAGCAGTATTTCGTGCGGCTCCAGAAGGCGAACCTCCTGCATGTTCAGGAACGTGTCACAGTCCGTATCGGCCACGATGTCGATGAAGAATTCGGCGCGCGCCTCTCCTGTGACCGTCGCGTCCGCGACGTTGCCCACGGAGTTGGTCGAGTTCAACGCGCTCCCGTTTCCGCTGGCGTCGAGCAGCAGGGTGTCCTGCCCAGCACCACCAACTGGGATTCCAAACTCGAACGACGATTTGAGGGTGCCGTCGACCCGGTCCTTGGCGGCGCCCGCCGTAGGCACCACGACCGCCGTCGCGATCGCGGTCCCAGAGGGTGCCAGCGGTACGACCAGCCTACTGTCGCTGCCCGATGCGAAGTCGTCCGCAAACGACCCGAGGCCGGCGTAGCCGACGGTTACGTCGGACGACACCGTCACACCATTGAGGGAGCACACGCCGAGCACCGTCTCCGCCGATGCGGGAAGGCTCGAGATGACCCAGATTCCGAGCACTAAAATCAGTAGAGGTCGCATAACATAGTCCTCGATCCCCCCATCCATTCTACGCAGGCATCCCGACGATTGTCAAAGACATTTCAGGATCGTGGCCACAAGTCTTGATGAGACCAAACGGGCTCCCGGGGGCAAGTGCTTTGCGCCGCGGCGGGGAACGCGGGAGCGCCGTTCATGCTGAAGGACGGTGAAGCTCTTGAATCGACGGACGACACTTCGATGCTCTAGCGCCGCCGCAAGCGCGTGCGGCCGGCCAGCGCCAGCGCGGCAGCACCGAGCAGCAGGCCCCAGGTTGGCAGCCCGGGCACGGGTACCGCCGGCGGGGTGTAGACCCCGTTCTCGATGGTGGGAGTATAGGAAGTTCAAGCCCCGTATTTGCCCGAATGTCCGATATGGAAGTTATGTCAAATAGATAAACGCGGGGGAGGCCAGGCCCTTGCCGGGCCGCCTCGCAGGCGAAGCTCAAAGACACCCGTTCACGGCTGCTTGTTGTCAGGCGTATGGAACTCAACATTCAGATTCGGCCAAATAGGGCTATTGATCCAATCTTTGAAATTGTCGTAAAAACCCTGCGTTTCCGGAGAGTCCTTGCTACC
>JABSRK010000566.1 GCA_013213915.1 Planctomycetota bacterium | reverse complement strand
CACCGTCGCCCCAGATGTGGCGGAGGTTCAGGTAGTGGCCGACCTCGTGGGTGCAGGTGCGCCCCAGGTGGAAGGGATAGGTCGCGGTGCCGACACGGCCGAAGTACGCGTAGTCGTTGACCACGCCGTCGGTGATCGCCGGACCGCCGGGGAACTGGGCGTAACCGAGCAGGCCGCCACTGAGGTTGCAGCACCAGATGTTCAGATACTGGCTGGCCGGCCACGCATCGTGGCCCCCCGATGACGTGAATTTCACGTTGTCGTTGCCGGAGAACGAGGAGACCGATGTCGAGGTGCGGGTGATGCCGCTGTGGGCGTTGCCCTGGGGATCCTGCGTCGCCAGGCAGAACTCGATCTCGGTGTCGGCCGCGACGCCCTGGAACTGGGACAGGGTTGCGCCCGCGTTGGAGTTGGTGCGGCGGAAGTCCTCATTGAGGACGTCGATCTGGCTCTGCACCTGGGCCGTGGAGATGTTCTGCGTTGAGGTGGCGTAAACAACGTGAACGACGACGGGGATGGTGTAGACATTCGGTCCACCGTGGTGCGTTCCAGCATTTTGATTCTGCTGGGTGTGCAGCTCGATGGCGGCCATCTTGGCAGCAAGATCTGGGTTCGCGTTCAGCAGCTGCTGGTGATGCTGCATGGTCCCGCATGTGCGATGTAGGTTGCCTTGCGTGAGCTGCTGTGCGCTTACCGGCACGACGATGCAAATGGCAAGAGCGAGGATCAGGACAGGGCTCTTCATGGGATGAAAGTCCTTGGGCAGGTCAGGTTGTAGGGGTATTTGTCGCCAGGGTTCTTCCTCGGCCGGGGGGCCCGAGGCCGACCCTCAGTCCACCGCTGAACGGTGACGTGGCATGACTAGGATACCGTTTCAGCCCCCCTCCGAGACAAGTCCAATGCCGCGTAGACCCAGGAGAATGGCGAACTTCCGTTCGGATTGTCGGTTTGGTTAGTTGATTTCGCTGAAGCTGGGGCCTCGGTGGATCCGGCCCTTCTGAGGGCCGGAACGAGTGACAGAGTCGGCTTTTGCGACTTTGATGTGGAGGATGCGCTGTTTGTCTCGTCCGTGGATCTTTGACGATCGGTCTGGCTGAGGACAGGAACATGGTGAATCCGATCCTGCTGAGGGCAGGTAGGGGTGACGGGTTTGAGTCCGAGCACCGGGGTGCGTACTGCGTCTTGCGGCATGGAGAGGTTGCGGCCCAGGCGGGCGACATTGACGCGCCCTGCTTCATGCGGTCGGGGGCGAAGTGGCTGCAGGCGTTGCCTGGCTTGCTCGCTGGTGTGGCGGAGCGGTTCGCTCTCGAGGACCGCCATCTAGCGTTGATGTGTGCGTCACACGGGGGCGAGCCTGAGCACGTGAAGGCCGCCTCCGAGATGTTGGAGCGCGCCGGGATCGGCATCGACCGGATGGGTTGCGGCGCCCACGCACCCCTGCACGATCGCTCCGCCGCTGCGCTGAGGTTGGCGGGTGAGGAGCCGACGGCGCTGCACAACAACTGCTCGGGCAAGCACGCCGGGATGCTACTCGCGGTGCTGGCACGCGGCGAATCACTCGACGGCTATCTGGATCCCGACCATCCGCTGCAGCGCGCGATTCGCGACACGGTGCAGGACCTGGCCGAGGTGGAGGGCGACGCCCTGACCCATGCGATGGACGGTTGCGGAGCGCCCACGTGGGTGCTGTCCCTGACCGGTGCGGCGCGCGCTTTCAAGAACCACGGAACGCCTCCCGAACGCCTGGGACGGGCGGTCGCCGACGCCGCGTCTCGTCTTCATGCCGCGGTCGCGAGCGTGCCCCACATGGTTGGCGGGACGGGCAGATTCTGTTCGGCCCTCGCCCGCGTCACCGCGGGGCGCCTCCTGGGCAAGGTCGGGGCGGAGGGGTTCTACGGCGTGATGGCCCCCGGTGAAGGCGTCGGTGTGGCCCTGCACGTCGACTCCGGGGCGTGGCAGGCCAGCGAGCGCATCATGCCCCACCTGCTGCATCGTCACGGCCT
>JABSRK010000565.1 GCA_013213915.1 Planctomycetota bacterium | reverse complement strand
GACCGAGAGACCGGCAAGTGCGAAGAGCGCGAGAAGAAGGCGGGCCGGGAGCCGAATTGGTTTCATCGACGTCACTCCGCTGGTGTGTATAATGACCGGGCCCTTACCACGCAGTGAACACTCTGCCCGCGCGTGCAGTATACATATGTCAACGGGAGTTCCCCAGCCCATACGCCAGGTGATCGGCCGTTTTCGGCTGCGGTTGCGACTGTTGCGGGCCACTGTCGGCCTCGGTGTCACACTGCTCGTCTGGTCTCTTGTCCTGGGCACGGCGCTCGGTCTCGACCGGTGGCTCGTCCTCCCGGTGATCTGGCGGACGATGATCACCGCGGGTGCCGTCACGATCGGTCTCGTGGCCGCCATCGTGCTGATCCTCGTTCCCGTCCTCAGGCCCCTGCGACGGCTGGCGCTCGCCAAGGCGATCGAGTCGGCCGCACCGGCGCTCGAGGAGGGACTGCTGACGGTCTGCGAGCTGGCCGCTTTACCGCCTGCCCAGAGCGACTCTCCGGAGCTCGTGGCCGCTCTCCAGAGTGACACGGTGGATCGGGTGCGGGCCGTTTCCGTGGGTGATCTCGTCGACTTGACTCCGGCCCGTCGGGCGCTCACGGTGGGTGTGACCGCGGCGCTCGTTCTGGTGGTGGTTGCGCTCCTCGAGCCCACCGGTTTCCGGCAACTCCTGGAGCGCTTCGCTCGGCCGGCCGATGCGTCCCTGCCACGTCCGACGACCGTCGTCATCGATGTACGTCCCGGCGGCTTCGTGATCGGCAAGGGGGCGAGGGTCGAGGTCACGGCGGCACCGGTCCAGGGGCGCCCTGGGGTAGCATTCATCTGGTGGCGATTTCCCGGCGGCGACTGGCACCGCGAGATGATGCGCGAGGCCTCGACGCGGTCTCCCGTCGAAGGTGGGTCGATCTTTCGATACGTCTTGCGGGACGTTGAGCGTGACTTCGAGTACCGCGTTCGCGGCGGTGACTTCCTGAGCCCCGTCCATTTGGTCCAGGTGCGCGAGCGGCCGGCGCCGACGGGCTTCCGGATGACGTACCGGTATCCGGACTATACGGGCAAGGCCCCGGAGACGGTCGCCGCCGAGCTCGGCAACGTGGCCGCCGTGGTCGGCACGGAGGTCGACGTCGAGGTGCAGGTCGATCGAGATCTGGTGCGGGCCTCGATCCGGATCGAGGGAGAGGACGTGGAGCCCCGGGACGTCGAGGTCGTCGGGGCGTCGTGTCGGTTTCACGTCACGCTGCGAAAGACGACGCGATACCATCTCCTCCTCGAAGATCCGGAGGGTGTCACGAGCGTTGCCGGTGGACCGTTCTCGCTCGAGGCGATGCAGGATCGTCCGCCGTTGCTGCGCATCATCCGGCCGCGCGCGACGAGGACCGCCGTCGAGCCGGGTCGTTCCCTCGGCGTTCACGTCGAGGCGCGTGACGATTTCGGTGTCGAGTCGATCACGATCGCCGCCGCGAGGCCCGACGGCGCGCCGCAAAGCTTCACGATTCCCCTGGACGTCGAGGACCGCACCGCCTTTGCGGTGAAGTATCGCTGGGACGTGAGCCGGCTCGGTCTTGGACCCGGTGAGTCGGCCAGATTTCGAATCGTCGTCAGGGATGGCTCCGGAACTGTCACGAGGGGACCGCCGTCGAGTGTCGAGGTGGCGTTTCTCCCGGACCCTCCGGAGGGCGGCGAATGGTTCTCACGGCTCGACGAAATCCAGCGGGAGTTCAAGCACGCCATGGAGGAGTGGAGTCACCTCCTCGGTGGCACGGGTGATCCGTCGGCACGGCTGATGGTCGCGGATCGCGCCAGGGCCGAGTTTCTGGGCGAGGTCTCCGGGGAGACGCTCCGGCATCTCGATCAGTGGCGGCAGCTCGCCGGACGCTGCGATGCGACCGGTGACGCGGTGGCCATTCCGTCGATCCACCGGCGCGGGCTTGCGGCTCTGGCCGACCGGCTGCGCGAGTGTGCCAGGAGTGAGGGGATGACATTCTGGCGCGCGACACT
>JABSRK010000564.1 GCA_013213915.1 Planctomycetota bacterium | reverse complement strand
GATCGACCGCCAGGTGCACCCAGCGGTCCTCGTAACGGTGCGAGTCGTTCCACGTGAGCGTTGCGTCTCGGGGGGCCCCGTCGGCGCTCGCACCCGGCAGCATGCCGGTCTTCACGAGGACTGGAAGCCGTTGCAGATGCCGAGCAGCAGCCCGCCCCGATCGACGAACTTGCGGAAGCTGTCGCCTAGTGCGTGGCTGAGTTCGACGGCGAGGACCTTGCCAGCGGCGATGTCATCGCCGTAGCTGAAACCACCGCCACCAGGCCGACGTTGTCGAGAAGCGACGGACGTTCGAGCAGGCGGTTGACGTGGACGCGTTCGACCTCCGCGCCCGCGCGCTCGAATGCGTGCGCTGTCTCCATATCGCAGTTGATGCCCGCGGCTCGCAGGACCATGGCACGGGGTTCCGCCATATCAGCCCTCCTTGGTGTCCATGTCTTCGAGCCAGCGGGTGAGCGCTGGGCGCCACATCGATTCGAGTTCGCTTGCGGTCGCCCGTAGCAGTTCGCGGTCGCCTGCTGCCATGACCAGCTCCGCTGTGGCGCCCGTCTCACCGACCTTCGCGCAGGGGAGCCCCTTCATCTGCGCCTCGAATTCGCCCGCGTTCACCGGATCGACCTCGACGATGAACCGCGTGAGGCTCTCGGAGAAGAGGCGCTCCGCCGGAGTCAGGGCGGGGTCGTCCACAACCAGGGCATGGACGTCGATCCGGGCACCGACCTCTCCGGCGAGGACCATCTCGGCCGCCGCGACGGCGAGGCCGCCTTCGGACGGATCGTGACAGGAGCGGACGAGTCCGCGCTTGATGGCCCCGTGCATGGCGCGGAGGATCTTCGGCGCGCGTTCGCAATCGACCTCGGGAACCCGGTCGCCGAGCCGGTCGTGCAGCCACATCCAGTGCGACCCGCCCAATTCGCCGCGGGTCTCGCCGACGACGTACAGGACGTGCCCGCCGCCCTTGAGGTCCATGGTGACGGAACGCCCGACGTCGGGGACGCGTGCGAGGGCCGACACGAGGAGCGAAGGGGGGATGACGATGGTCTTGCTGCCGACCTTGTACTCGTTGTTCAGGCTGTCTTTCCCCGAGATGAACGGCGTTCGGAACGCGAGCGCGGCGTCCTTGCAGCCGTAGCTCGCACGCAGCAACCCACCGAGCCGATCTGGGAAGTTGGCGTTGCCCCAGGAGAAGTTGTCGAGGATCGCGCAGTGCTCGGGGTCGCCGCCGACCGCGACGACATTGCGCAGGGCCTCGTCGATGGCCGCGCACGCCATGTGGTACGGATCGACGTCGCCGTAGCGCGGGTTCATGCCACACCCGACAGCGAATCCGACCTGCGATCCGAGGATGGGGGCGACCACCGATCCGTCGGACGGGCCGTGCCCGCGCGTGCCCACGAAGGGCTTCACGGCCGATCCTGCCTGCACCTCGTGATCGTACTGGCGCACGATCCACTCCTTGCTGGCGATGTTCGGGTGGGTGAGCAGGCGCTGCAGGTCCTCCTTGGCGTCCACGTCCGGCAAGGGGTCCCTGTCGGGCGCCGGCGCTGCCCAGACGGCTTCACGGGTGATGCGCGGCAAGCCGTCGTGGAGGAAGGCCATGCTGATGTCGCCCACGACCTCGTCGTGGAACAGCAACTCCAGTTGCCCCGTATCGGTGAACTCGCCGAGTACCACGGGCTCCACGTCCTCCGAGCGGCACAGTTCGAGGAGCTGCTCGACCTTGTCCTGTGGGACGGAGAAGACCATGCGTTCCTGGGCTTCGCTGATCCAGATCTCGGTGGGGGTGAGCCCTGCGTACTTCAGCGGCGCCTGCTCGAGCCACACCTTGGCGCCGCATTTCTCGCCCATTTCCCCGACGGCTGACGAGAACCCGCCAGCGCCGCAGTCGGTCACGGCGGTATAGAGGTCTTTGTCACGCGCCTGGAGCAGGACGTCGAGCACCTTCTTCTCGGTGATGGCGTTCCCGATCTGCACAGCACCCGAGTCCACCCGTTCAGAATCTTCGTG
>JABSRK010000563.1 GCA_013213915.1 Planctomycetota bacterium | reverse complement strand
CAACCCTATGGACTCACTCCAATTCAATGACCCGCTCCTGGTGCGCCTCCTCGGCGCCACATCCAAGCGCGCCGAAGTCATCGCAGGCAATCTCGCGAACGCCAACACTCCCGGTGTCGCCCCTAAGCGCGTCAAGTTCGAAGAGCAGCTCCGTGAGGCCCTCGATCGAGGCGACTCCCTCGACGCGGTCGAGCTCATGGTGGTCGAAGATCGCTCGGGCGCTGTCAGCCCCGACGGCAACTCGATCTCCCTAGAGGACGAGATGGGCGCGATGTTGGAGAACCGCATGCGCTACGAGACCTACGCCTCGATCCTCGAAGCTCAATTCGAGCAGATCCGCACCAGTGTCCAGGAGGGCCGCTAGTCATGACAAATATCGGTGATGTCTTCCGCGGCTTCCGCATCTCCTCGTCCGGCCTCTCGGCCGAGCGCACCCGGATCAACGTGATCGCGAGCAACATCGCGAACGCGCACACGACTCGGATGCCGGGGAGTGAGGGGGCCGCCCCCTACCGACGCCAGGTCGTCCACTTCGAGCCCGTGCTCGAGCGACACGCTGGCAAGTTGACTCCCATGGGAGTGCGCGTCTCGAAGATCGACTACGACTACGACACTCCCTTCGAGGAGATCAACGACCCGTCACACCCCGACGCGGTGGACGGTGTCGTGCGCTATCCGAACGTCAACGCCACCAAGGAGATGGCGGACCTCATCACGGCCATGCGCTCGTACGAGGCAAACCTCAAAGCTCAAGAGAGCTTCGTGCGGATGGCAGAACGCGCCCTCCGCATCGCGCGCTGAACCACACACGGAGACCTGAACCATGACACGCAGCATCGGATCCGACCCCAGCATCGCGCGGGCCCTCATTGATGGCGCGCGGCTCGCTGCGTCAAAGCAGCCCTCTGAGAACGCCAAGGGCCTCGCGGACGAGTTCCGCGAGAAGCTCCTCGCTCGCCGGTCGCAGCTCGAGTCCCAGCTCGGCGCAGAGCGCGTGAGCGAGACCCCCAACTCCTCCATCAGCAACGCCATCCACCACCTCGACAGCGAGGTGAGAAAGGTCGACGACCTCACAGAGTCCTTCCTCAAGGGAGAGAAGGACTTTCACGAGGTCGCCGTCCAGATACGCCAGTCCGATCTGGCCCTCAAGTACGCATTCGCTATCCGCAACAAACTCGTCGACGCCTACCGGGAAGTCATGCGCATGAGCGTGTGACGGACCTCTCACCTCCTGATATCCGGACATGAAAGACCTCGTCCAAAAGCTCGCCAACTCGTTCCGCTCCTCTACCCCCGGCACTCGCGTCGGGATGGTGGCGAGCACTCTCGTGATGCTCGGCCTGATCGGGTTCACCACCTTCACAGCGACGCGGCCGAACTTCGTCACGCTGGAGTCCAATCTCAACGAGACTCAGCGTGGCGCTTGCACGTTCGCGCTCGCCCAAGGTGGTGTGTCCTATCGGGTGAGCCCGCTCCCCGGTCCGTACACCATCGAGGTGGACGAGCGCGACCTATACATCGCGCGAAGCTACATCGACGGCGCCAACGCGCTCACGCCTCGCGCCCGCGGCATCATCAACGACAGCTCCGGCTCGGTGTTCCGAGGGCAGAGCGAGCGCGATCAAGTGACGCGCAAGCGTGAGTGGGAGGACTGCGAACAGCAGCTTCGCGCCCTCGCTTTTGTTAGCGACGCGAAAGTCGGCGGTGGCGCAGAGGGTGGCCCCTTCGCCCGCAACGACGAGCGCACGATGTCAGTGGTCTTGACGCTCGTCCATGGCTGCAACCTCAGACCCTCTCAAGCGCTGGCCGTCGCCAAGTTGGTCAGCGGACGCTTCTCCATCCCCACCTCCCAGGTCGTCATCACCGACCAGGATGGTCGCTTGCTGTACGGAGGCGACCTCGATGAAGAGGCCTTCGGCATGACCGGCGCCTACGACATCAAGCGTCGCTACGACGCCGACATGGAGTCCAAGGTCAATGGAATGCTCGCGCAGGTCTTCGGTGTTGGC
>JABSRK010000562.1 GCA_013213915.1 Planctomycetota bacterium | reverse complement strand
CATGACATAGGGCGCCGCGTGACCGACGGTGACATCGATGGGCTGCCCGCCGGACATGACCCTCACCGGCGCGCGCAGATCAGCTGCACCCTTGTCGGATCGCTTGTCCTGCGCGCTCGCGGTCTGCAACCCGATCAATACGAACAGGATCGTCGTCCACACGTCCGGTCTGTTGAATTTCATTGTGTGGTCTCTTGCCGTCGTCCACTGAGCGCTTCCGAGAAACACGTTGGATGCCACTGTAGCACGCTGCTATGGCGGCACCGCGGTAGTGGACGATGCCTCCTCGACCTGCGCACCCTACTTCGGTGATGGAACTTCCTTTCCCTCCTCGTTCCACATCCACCGCCATATCTTCCAGGATCCATCAGCCTGGCGGCGAGCGACGGTGGTCCACTTGCCGTTTCGCGGTTGCGGATCTCCTCAGGCCTTCGATTTCACCATTGATCAACACAAGAGGGGCATTCGCCACGCGGTCGCGAGCATCACCTGGGGCCACCCCCAACTCGGGTGAATAGAGGATTCCCTGAGCCTCAAGCCCCGGTCGGCCGTTGTAAGGTGAGGCGGCCGCCGTCCGCACCCAGGGCACGCCCCTGCGGCCGACGCGCCGAGCTCTCCGCATACGCAGCAAACTCTTGATAGGCAGAACCATGCGCCGCAACCAACTGATCTCTGTACACAGCCTCCTCGTCCTCATCACCTGCAGCACCGCAATCACGGTCCCAGGCCAGGAGGTCGGAGTCGTGGAGTCCTTCGCCCTGGCCCAAGACCGCGCCAAGGCGATCGAGCAGCTCGTCCCGGGAACCGAGGCGTACTACTACTACCGGTGCCTGGAACGACAGCACGCCGGGAGCTTCGACGAGGTCAACGCCCTGCTCGCGACATGGATCGAACGGCACGGGCGCAGCCAACGGGTGTGGGAGATCGAGAACCGACAGGCGCTGCTGACGTACGAGAAGGACCGCGCCGCCACGTTCAAGTTCCTGCGCGATCGCCTCAAGCTCCGCTTTGATCATCAGCAGGTGGTCCGCGGGAGCAAGCCGGATCTCCCGACCCAACTGGATCAGACCGCGATCTCGGTGACGACCCTCACCGCGCGCGCATTTCGAGACCACCCCAAGTCCCTCGGCGGTTTCCGCACCTCGGGCCTCGATGCCCTGGCCTCAACGTCCCTCAACGACCGGCTGCTCACTGCACTCCTGAGCCGCCTGCAGCGCCCCGACATCCAGAACCTCCCTGCCCTGGTGGTGCGCGAACTGGAGAACAAGAACAGCCGCGGCTTCGGCGCCCTTGGTATCCACAACAAGCTGCTCCTGGCTCAACTGGAGGAGTGCGCACGGCTCCGCCCCTCATTGCTCGCGGACACGAAGTTCGTCACCACGTGGCTGACTCGTTTGGCGCCGAACCCGGACGTGCCGTGGCGGCGCGACGCGAAGGCCCGAGAGTCCTACCTGGATCGACTGGCGAGCTTCTGCGATCGCCTTCCGTCCGTCCACAACTCGCTGAAGGCCCACGTCCTTCACCATCGCCTGCTGTACGACCTCGAGGTCAGCCGGCTCGACAAGAAGCGCTTCCTTTCCTATCTCCGGTTGCCGCGACGCACCAGGTACGCCAACCCGCTCTACGTGCGGGATCGACGGGTGATCGAGTTGGTGGATTCCTCCCGGAAGTACCCGACCGGGTTGGACGCGATCCAGAACGACGAGCCCCTCATTCGCTCGTACCTGGGTCACTATTTCGTCGACGAGGACACCATCGAGCCCTACTCGGAGTTCGTGGACCGCAAGTACCTCACCCGCATCTTCGCCGAGACGAAGATCGTCTCCGGAGATCCCGACACCGAGCGTTGGTATTCCATGCTCGACGACCCCGCTTACTACGACCGGATCCGCGAGCGCGTGGAGATCACCTTCCCGCCGTCACAACCACGATTCTACGGCGCCAACGACCCGGTCACCGTCAACGTCGACATCAAGAACGTCGACAAGCTGATCGTGAAGACCTACCAGATCA
>JABSRK010000561.1 GCA_013213915.1 Planctomycetota bacterium | reverse complement strand
GTGACGGCCGCGCTTCGCTGGGACCTGCCTCTTACGGGCGCAGAGCCCCGGGCCCTGACACGCAAGACACGCGCCGAGGTGCGCAACGCCCAACTGGGAATCGACAACGTCGAGCGTGAACTGACCTCCCAACTCCGGATGGTGATCCGCGCCCTCGACCTCCAGTACTTCGCTTTCCAGTCCTCCGAGAAGGCGGTGGAGCTCGCCACACGCCAGCACGAGATCGAACTCGCGCGCTACCGCGAGGGACGCTCTACCGGGATGAGGGTCCTCGCCGCGCAGCAGGCGCTGCTCGAGTCCTCAGCATCCAGGATCCAGGCCCAGGCGACCTTCGTCATCGCTCGCGGGCAGCTCGAGGTGTTGCTGGGACAGCACGACCGGTGAGCGAGATGCTCTCTCGGCCCATGGCGCGCGCGTAGAGCTTCTCGAGCTTTGGGAAGGTGACATCGAGGGCGTAGCGTTCCCGGATCGTTGTGTGCCCGTTCTCGCTCAACCGGGCTGCGAGGACCCGGTCGTCGAGCACCCGCTCCACGCCATCGGCGATGGCTTGGGGATCGTGAAAATCCACCAGCGTCCCGTTCTCGCCGTCCGAGATCACCTCCTCCACGGGCAGCGTGGAGGAGCCCACGACGGGCGCACCGCAGGCCATCGCGTTGAGCATCGACCAGGAGAGCACGAAGGGAACCGTCAGGTAGACATGAGCTTCGGACATGGAGAGCACGCGCGCCAACTCCTCGCGTGGCAAGGTCCCCAAGAAACGGAAGCGCGACTCGTCCGCGCCCGTCTCCTTGAAGATGTGCTCCTTGATCCCCTTCCCTCCGAGGTGCTTCTTGTCGTTTCCGTAGTGGGGCTCCTCCTTGCCCACGACGAGGAACACGACGTCCTCCCGTCGGTCGCACAGGAGCCTGGCTGCCCTGATGAACTGATCGAAACCGCGCATCGCCTCGAACCCGCGGGCCACGTAGGTAACGAGGCGCGTGCCCTCCTCGAAGGTTTCACCGTTCACGGTCCGATCGTGCTCCATCGGGCGCCAGATGTCCGTATCGATCCCGTCGTGAACCACCTCGAGCCCATTGCGGACCGTCTCCGGGAAGAGGCTGCGCTGGAAGTTCGTCGGCGTGTACCCGACAGCGCACGTCATCGCGTCGATCAGGATCATTGCGTTGCGCATGCGCGCGCGCAGGCGGTCCAACTCCGTGGACGGGTACTCCGGACGGAAGTCCATGTCCGTTCCCCGGCTGCGATAGAAGTACTCGAACAGGTTGACGATGGGCGCTCCGTAGAGTTCCGCCAGCATCGCCGTGCTCCCGAATCCCGAGTGCCCGACGATCAGGTCCGGAGAGAGGTCCGGCGTGGCCTTGCAGGCCTCGTAGACCGCGTGCGAGTTCCAGACAGCGTTCTCGAAGGTGCGTGAGCAGTAGTGATTCTGCTTCGTCGCGCCCCCCTGCAACTCGTAGCTCACGCAGTCGAAGCCATGCTTTCGTCCCGTCGCGTTGCGCGAGACGAAGACGCACTGCACGCCCTCGATCTGACTGAGGCGCTCTCCCACGGGGCCGAATTGGGCCGGGAAGTTCGGGTGGACGAAGAGGATCTGCACGAGGTGATGTCCGAGTCAATCCTGGAACTGGACCCTGCAGCGGATGCCGGAGGGGACGCTCATGTCTTCGTTCGGGAGTTCGAGGCGGATGCGGAACGTGCCGGACGCGGCATCGATCAAGGAATCGACAACCTTCACCGTCGCCTCATGGACCCCGCCAATGGGGTCCTCCGGGCTCACCAGCGCAGCCTGCCCCTCCTTGATCTGCCCGAACAACGAGAGCGGGGCGATCACGTCGATCTTGAGCGGATGGACCTGGGCGATCCGCACGCCGTCCCCGGACCCTGCCCTGTTCACGAGCTCTCCCGCCGAGAGGAAACGCTCGACGACGACCCCGTCCACGGGACTGCTCACGGTCCTCCGGGCGAGAATGGCCTCCATGACCCTCGCGTCCAGCCGGGCCCGGATCAGCACGTCCTGAGCCTCTC
>JABSRK010000560.1 GCA_013213915.1 Planctomycetota bacterium | reverse complement strand
CCTCGGCTGCCGAAGACGGTGTTGCTTCCACCTCCTCCAAAAGCGGCTCCCATGTCGGCTCCCTTGCCTCTCTGGAGAAGCACGACGCCGACGAGAACCAGGCAGACCATGATGTGTAAAACGATGAGGAACGTTGCCACGGTAAAGTCTCCTACGCTTCGAACAGCGCGATCTGCGCGAAGCTTTGCGGATCCAGGCTAGCGCCGCCGACGAGTGCCCCGTCGATATCGGCCCGAGACATGAGGTCGCGTACGTTATCGGGTTTCACCGAGCCGCCGTACTGGATGCGGATCGAGTCGGCATCGGAGGGAAAGCGCTTCCCCAGCTGCGCGCGGATGAACGCGTGCATCTCCTGCGCCATATCAGGCGTCGCCGTCTTTCCCGTCCCGATGGCCCACACGGGCTCGTAGGCGATCACGAGTTCACCGCCCCGGTCGTCGGGAACCAGCGCGAGACTACCTTTGAGCTGTTCCTCGATGACGGAAAATGCGCGATCGGCTTCGCGTTCTGCCAGGGTTTCGCCCACGCAGACGATGGCTTGGATGCTGCGCTCAAGAAGTGCCGCCGTCTTGCGCGCGACGAATTCGCTGCTCTCACCAAAAAGGGCTCGTCGTTCGCTATGTCCCACGATCGCAAGGCGGCAGCCAACGTCCTCGAGCATGCTCGGGGCGACTTCTCCGGTGAAGGCCCCTTTTTCCTCGGGGTTGACATTCTGGGCGGCAAGTTGGACGGCACTCCCGGCAAGGGCTGTACCGACGCGCTCGAGCGCCGTGAACGGGGGGGCGATCACGATGTCGACGCCCTGCGCTCCCTCGACCAGCGGGAGCAAGGCCGTCACGAAGTCCACGGATTCCTGCACGGTTTTGTGCATCTTCCAGTTGGCGGCCAGGATCGGTTTTCGTGCGTTTTCGGAAGTGGTCATTTCATCGGTCCAGCGCGGTTAGACCCGGCAACGCGAGTCCCTGCACGTATTGAAGAGAGGCTCCGCCACCGGTGGAAAGGTGTCCGATCTGGTCTGCGAGGCCGAGTTGGTTGATTGCGGCCACCGAATCGCCGCCGCCCACGATAGACCGGGCTTCTGATTCGGCAACCCCGCGCGCGACAGTGCGTGTTCCCTCGGCAAAGGCGGGGATCTCGAAAATCCCCATGGGCCCGTTCCAGAAGACCGTGGCCGCGCTAGAGGCCTCCTCGGCGTACATCCGGGCCGTTTGGGGGCCGATGTCTACGGCGATCTTGTCGTCGGGGATGAAATCGACAACCTCCGGCACCGCGGATTCGTCGATCTCGTCTACGACCCGGTGGTCAACGGGGAGCAGCAGTTTTCGGCCGGAGGATTCTGCGCTGTCGATGACCTTGCGAGCGTCGGGTATGCGTTCCGCTTCCACGAGCGAGCGGCCCGTGGGTTGCCCCTTCGATGCGAGAAAGGTGTAGGCCATAGCGCCCCCCACGGCGAGGACATCCGAGTGCCGCGCCAGCGCTTCGAGTACAGCGAGTTTGTCCGAGACCTTCGCGCCCCCCAGCAGGCAGAGCAGCGGGCGTTTCGGATTGCGGACGATGTCCAGGTGTTCGAGTTCCGAGAGGAGTAGCGAGCCCGCGTAGGATTCCTCGAGGTAAGCCGTCATTCCCTCGGTTGAAGCGTGTGCGCGGTGGGCTGTGCCGAACGCGTCGTTCACGTAGACGTCGGCAAGATTGGCTAGGTCCCGGGCGAAGTCCGGGTGATTCTGTTCCTCGCCGGCCTCGAAGCGAAGGTTCTCCAGCAGAAGGACGCCGCCGTCGGACAGTGAAGCGATGGCTTCCTCTACACGTTTTCCAAGGCACGCATCAACGAAGGTAACCGGGTGTCCAAGATGTTCCTCGAGGGACTGGGCGACGGGCCGCAGCGAGGAAGAAGGATCGACTTTGCCTTTGGGCCGGCCGAGGTGGGAGGCGACGATCACCTTCGCGCCGCCGTCGATGAGTCGTTGGAGAGTCTCGATCGAGGCCCGCACCCGTGTGTCGTCGGTGACGACGCCGTCGCGAAGCGGA
>JABSRK010000056.1 GCA_013213915.1 Planctomycetota bacterium | reverse complement strand
TCGCCACCACGGCCTCGGTCGCCACCACGGCCTCGGTCGCCACCACGGCCTCGGTCGCCACCACGGCCTCGGTCGCCACCACGGCCTCGGTCGCCGCCACGGCCTCGGTCGCCGCCACGGCCCTGGTCGTCATCGCGACGCGGGGCACGCGGCCGATCGTCACCACCATCGGCCGCGGCCTCGCGATCACCAGTGGCTTCCCCATCGCTGCGTGGACGGCCGCCACCCTGCTCGCGCATGGCCTCACGACGAGAGAGCTTCAGACGGCCCTGCTCATCGCGCAAGATGACCTTGACCGGGATGAAGTCGCCGAGCGACACGACGTCGGAGACCTCGCGAACGTGGCTCTCGTCGAGCTCGGAGACGTGGCAGAGGCCCTCCTGGCCAGGCAACACCTCGACGAACGCGCCGAAGTCCTTGATGCTGACCACGCGGCCCTCGTAGATGCGCCCCACCTCCACCTCGGCGGTGAGTTGCTCGATCATCTCCTTCGCGCCCCTCGCCGCTTCGCTGTCCTCGCTCGAGATGGTCGCGGTGCCGTCGTCGTCGATCTCGACCTTGGCGCCTGTCTCTTCCTGGATCTTCTTGATCATCTTGCCCCCAGGGCCGATGACCAGACCGATCTTCTCGACCGGGATCTTCACCTGCAGGAGACGCGGTGCGTAGGGACTGATGTCCTCACGCGGCGCCGCGAGGGCCTTCATCATCTCGCGAAGAATGTGCAGCCGGCCCTCGCGAGCCTGTTCCAGCGCATCCGCCATGACCTCGCGAGAGAGGCCCTGCATCTTGATGTCCATCTGGACCGCCGTGATGCCCGTACCGGTGCCGGCGACCTTGAAGTCCATGTCTCCGACGTGGTCCTCGGTGCCGAGGATGTCGGAGAGGATGACCACTTCCCCGTCCTCCTCGACGAGACCCATGGCGATGCCCGCGACGGGCTGCCGGATCGGAACACCGGCGTCCATCATCGCAAGGGTCGCACCGCAGACGCTCGCCATCGACGAGCTGCCGTTGCTCTCCGTGATATCGGAGACGATGCGGATGGTGTACGGGAACTGGTCGTCGCTCGGGATGACCGACGCCACCGCACGCTCGGCCAGGTTGCCGTGGCCGATCTCGCGACGACTGACGCCGCGCACCGGACGGCACTCACCCACACAGTAGGGCGGGAAGTTGTACTGCAGGTCGAAGCGCTTGCTGTACTCCTCCATCAACCCGTCGACGATCTGCTGGTCACGGGGTGTGCCAAGGGTCGCCACCACCAGGGACTGGGTCTCGCCGCGCGTGAACAGCACGGATCCGTGGGTGCGCGGTAGCAGGCCCGCTTCGATGGTGATGTCGCGGATGTCGGCGGGACCGCGATGGTCGATCCGCTTCTTTTCCTTGACGATCAGGTGACGGATCTGCTCGGCGGAGAGCTCCTTGTGGGCCGCCTTGATCCACTTTTCGAGGCCGGCGCGCTCGTCGTCAGCGGCACCCTCGGGGATGTACTCCGCCATCATCTCGTCGCGGAGGGCGTCCATGGCCGCGTAACGTTCGTGCTTGCCCTGCACCATGAGGGCCTCGCGCATACGCTGCTCGCCGTCCTTCTTGACGCGCGCAAACACGTCCGGGACATCGGCCGCAGGGGAATCCCACGACGCGGTCTCGACACCGGACTGCTCCTTGAGCTCGTCCATCATGCCAATGATCTCGTGGATCACTTCGGTCCCGAAATCGATGGCGGCGAGGAAGTCCTCCTCGGCCAGCTCTTTGGCCTTGCCTTCGACCATGACGAGCGCGTCCTTGGACGCGACCAGCATGATCTCGGCATCACACTCCTCGAGCTGCTGCACTGTGGGAAACGCGACGAACTGGCCGTCCAGGCGGCCGATGCGGCAGGCCGCGATCGGACCCTGGAAGGGCAACGGCGAAGCGTGGAGCGCCGCGAACGACGCGTTCATGGCCACCACGTCAGGGTCGTTCTCTTTGTCGACCGAGACGACGGTGTTCATGATCTGCACCTCCTGCTTGTAACCGTCCGGCCACAGCGGGCGCACGGGACGGTCGATGAGGCGCATGGTGATGATCTCTTTGTCCTTGGGACGACCCTCTCGTTTGATGAAGCCGCCTGGGAATTTCCCAGCGGCGTACGTCTTTTCGCGATAGTCGACGGTCAACGGGAAGAAATCGATTCCCGGTCTCGGAGAGCCTGTACAGACGGCCGAGAGGACCATCGAATCGCCGTATCTGGCCAGCACGGAACCGCCGGCCTGTCTCGCGATGCGTCCGGTCTCGAAGGACAGGGTCGCACCTGCGATTTCGCGTTCGATCTTTGCGTATTGCATGTTTTGGTTTCAGTTATGGAATGTGTTTGGGCGTACCTCTGGACCGTCTTGTTGGAAACGGTCAGCGGCGGAGACCGAGCCGCGCGATGAGCGTCGTGTAACGCTCCGGGCTCTTGCCCCTGAGGTAACGCAGGGCGGTCGTACGTTTGCCGACCATCATGAGGAGACCACGACGTGAGGCGTGGTCTTTCTTGTGCTTCTTCAAATGCTCCGTCAACTCACGAATCTTGTGCGTGAGCAACGCTACCTGGACCTCGGGCGACCCCGTATCGGCATCGCCCGTCTTATAGTCACTGATGATCTCGGTCTTCTTCTCTTTCGGCAGTTTCATCGGACACTCACTCCCTCTCACCAAGGGGCCCCCCGGCCGCGGCCTCCACGGACCCTGTGCCCGTCAAACGGCCCGGCGTGCGGGGTTGGCCATCCCGGGGAGGTCCACCCGATTCCAGTAGCAGCCATGCAAGAGTCGGCTGAACCAGAGGAGGGCAAGCTCACCCCGTTGGTGGCCCCGGCTGAACGCAAAGCGTTATGCAGCAAAAAGATGGGACCACCCAAGTTGGATGGGGATCGGTTACTCCAGCACTTTACCACCGCTGGGTGGTCCCACAAGACGGGACAAGCGCTGAGGTTACGGATCTCCCTCAGCGACCGGGCCGTGTTCGAGGAACGTCCTGAGGATGATCACCGCTGCCACGCGGTCGCGCATGCCGCGACGTTTCCGGGTGTCCTTCGGGTGGGTCTCCCGCAGGTACTCCTCCGCCTCCTGGCTCGTGTAGCGCTCATCGACCAACACGTGGGGGATGTGGAGAGCAGCCGTCAGATCCGCAGCGTATCTCCGTGCGGCGACAGCCATGGGGCCCTCGGTCCCATCGGCGTTGACAGGGAGACCCACGGCGAGGAGATCCACCTCATCCTCCCGGCACAGGACCTGGAGGTGCGCCGCCTCCTCCACAGACGAAGAGCGCAGCATCGTTTCCCGCGGGAATACGTACTCCCGCGTCGCATCCGTGACCGCGAGACCGACCCGCTTGGTGCCGTAGTCGATGGAAAGGACCGCTCCCATGAGGCCATGTTCGCAAAGCGTGGGCACCACCGCACCGCCCGAAGTGGAAACCACCTCCGTCGATGGGCTTCCGCCCTACAACCGCTCCCCGAATCCCGCATCCTCGACGGACTTGACGATCTTCTTCAAGCCCTCCGCACCCTCTCGGGGCATGACGAGGATTGCGTCGGAGGTCCGGACGACGAGGACATCATCGAGCCCGGAGACGACCACGATGCCGTCGCCGTCGTTCTCGATCAGCGAGCCGCGAGAGTCGATGAAAACAGCGTCGCCGCGGGCCAGATTGCTGTCCCCGTGTGGCGTCGCGTGGCGGGCGACGGACTCGAAGGTGCCGAGGTCGTCCCAGTCGAACGCCGCCTCGACAACGCAAACGTGGTCCGCCTTCTCGAGGACGCCGTAATCGACCGAGATCCCGTCGATTTTGGGATAGACGCGCGCCAACTCGTCCACGCTCCTGGGATCGGACAGCGACATGAGCTGGGCGGACAGATCGGGGAGGTGAGCTGCGATCGCCGTGAGCATGGCCGCGGGGGTAAACGCGAGGTTGCCGCTGTTCCAGAGGTGCTTGCCGCCTTCGACGAAGCCGCGGGCTGTCTCGAGATCGGGCTTCTCGCAGAATCGGACGACCCGATGAGCATTCGGCACCTCGTCGTCGAGGCGGTCGCCAGTCTCGATGTAACCGTATCCGGTCGCGGGACGATCCGGGCGCAACCCCATCGTGACCAGAGCTCCCGAGTCGGCAGCCAACGCTGCGGCCCGCGCGACCGAAGCGTGGAACGCCGCCGTGGGTTGGATCAAGTGGTCCGCCGCCAGGGCGACAACGACCGCGTCTTCGCGCATACTCCGCGCGATCAGCGATCCGAGGCCGACACACGGAGCCGTGTTCCGCCCACAGGGCTCGCCGATCACGTTTTCGTCCGGAACACCCGCGTGCTCGCGCGCGAGATGGATGTGCTCGATGCCCGTCACGACGAGCACCTGTTCCCGTGGGACCAGTCCGTCGAGACGCTCCACGGTCTGACGCAGCAACGAACCCTCTCCGTCGAACGAAAGGAACTGCTTCGGCATGGAACGCCGACTCCTCGGCCAGAATCGCGTCCCGCCGCCGCCGGCCATGATCACCGCGATGATGCGATCAGACTTCATCAAGACTCCTCCCGCTCCATCCTACAGCCGCCCGCTCACTGGCTCGCAGCCGTCAACTGCCTGGAGAGGGTTTGCAAGGAGTCACCGGCCCCCCGCCCTGCGCGGTGGCTTGAGGAGCGGCTTGCGGCCACCGGCTGTTCCAGGAGTCCCTTCGCCCGGCCCGAACGAACTCGCCGTGACCTTCGGGTCCTCCAGCGGCCCCTCGACGGTGACGCCGTCCAGGAGCAGCCCTGGGATCACGCCGAGAATGTCGGAGACGAGGGGAATCAGACCCCTCGTGTGCTCGATGCCGCAGCGCGCCTTGATGATCCCACCGAAGGTGATCGACGCCGGTTGCTCAAGGTCGATCTCTACGCCGGAGTACTTGAGCTTGGCCTCGGGGATCGTCACGACGCTCCCACCGACGTCGAACTTCAATTGGAGGTCGCTATCGACCCCAGACGCCAGGAGCGTCGTTGGGTCCATGAAGACCCTGAAGATCTCAAAGAAAAAGGGCAACTGACCCAGGTCCACACCGGCGGCCTTCACCCATCCGTTGCCCTTCCACGTATCTGGGTCGGCGAGAGCGCCACCCAGAGTGAGATGGCCGTTCATGTGCCCGCCGATGTCCTTTTCCGACGTCTCCAGATTCATCAACGCGTTTCCGACGCGTATGTCCCGAAGATCAGCATCCAGTGAAAACTCGCCGTCCCAGGTGACGCTCAGGTTGGAAGTCTCCCCCCAGATCACCCCGAGGGGCGGCGAGCGTCTCTTCTTTTGGATCTCCTTACTCAACTGAGCGGCGTTCATCCGGCCCGCGCGAGCACGGCTGAGGTAGAACTTCTCCACGGCGTGCCTGCGCAATGTCGCCTCGTCGGCATCCTCGAGGTCGAACTGCTCCTCGCGATCGATGATCTCGAGGAGCTCGGCCGCGGTCTTTTTGCGGGCCTCACGCGGCTTCAGGTACCCCATGTAGATCGCCCGGTCACGCAACTTGAGCCGCGCATTTAGCCGTGCCACTCGGCGTTTCTCCGGCGACCGGATCGCGTCCACAGCGTTCAGATCGACGCTGAACAAGTCGGGGGACAAGTCGCGCTCTACCCCGAACAGCGTCCCAACGATCCCCGTGAGTGTGAGGCCCCGGTTGTTTCCCTGTACGCGCGCCTCGAGATGGGGAACCGGGATACCAAACAGCCGGAAATCCGTGGCGATGAACTCGGTCTCCTTCGTCTGCCCGAACGTGATCTTCCCGTGCCGATCGAGCGTGAACTCGAAGTTCTTCAGCAAGCCCTGGTCGAAATAGAGATCGGCGTCGCCACCGATGTAGACACCCATCAACTCGGCCGCGCCACCTAACAGCAACACGCTGTGCTCCCCGACGGCGACCGACTTGAATCGCAGGTTCATGATGCCCGCGCGCGGCGGGATCTCGAGAGCCTCTTGCTCCGCCTTCGACATGCCCAGGACGTCGAGCACCCACGTCTCAAGCGAGACATTGCTCAACTCCAGGTCGGCCATATCGACGCGCACGCCGGAGGAACTGGGGGAGATATCGGCGCTCCCGATCCTGAGGATAATCGCGGGTTCAACCTGGAACGGCTGAGCGCCGCCTCGCGTGGGCGGCGACGGAAGAGGAGGCAGGTCCTTGGGACGCGGGATGCGTGCGACGAGTTCGGTCACGCGGACACCAGTCTTGTCAATGTGAACCTTGCAGCTGGTGTCATCGAGCCACGTCTTGGTCCAGCCCGGCGGGACGACCTTCAGCCCCGCCGCCTCGAGGTCGGCGGACACCCTCGTGGGGACACCCACGCCGCCTTGTATCGCGACAGTGGCACTCGCTTGCCCGTCGATCTTCGGGCGGACGTCTCGGACCTTCAGGTCCGGCAACACGCCCTCGAGAGCGGTCAACATCTCCTCATCGAGGGTGAAGTCCCCGGCCTTCAACTTGCAAAACCAATCCGATCCGAATCGGAAACCCGCTTCCACATCGAACCTCTCACCCGCGATGCTGCATTTCCCACCCTTCTCGATCGAGATCCTGCTCTGCCCGGACCGGTGCCAGATCTCGGCGACAGCATCGATGTCCCCGATCTTCACGTCCGGATCCTTCGGGGCAATGCTCACCCCGTCCAGATACAACGTGGCGTCAACTGACGGATCGGGGCGGCCAGCGAGACCCTCCACGTTCACCTCCGCGTGCTCGATCGCGCCCTGTACCGAGAAGTCATCGAGGACCTCGACGACCTCGGGAGCAAGTTCCTTCAGGCCGACCCGCAACGCGTCGTCGAGGGCAACATTGCGCAACCCCACCGAGGCCCTGAAAGCGCCCGCATTGGGACCGGTTCCCACACGTCCCCACGCGTGCAGCCGTGCCTCCCGGTGCCGGACGGTCAACGACTCGAACGTCACCCAGCCATCGCGGCCGACCACCACCTGTCCACGCGCGTCCTCGAGCAGGTAGGGGAAGTGCTTGGGATGCAAGCGCAGACCATTCAGACCGATGATCACCTCCGGATCGATGCCGATGGGATCTCCCTGGACGCGCTCCGCCACGACCTGGAGGTCGACCGAGCCCTGCATGCGGAGATCGCGCAGCATCGGGGCGACATCCGGTTCGAGAGCCTTGTACAGCTTCTCATCGACGCTGAGGCCCGATACCCAGACGTGCGCACTGTACGTCTCGTCACCCCTGCGAGAATAGTCAACCGTTCCCCGCGCCAGCAAGCTGAGCGGTCCGTCCGTAGCGTGCAACGACCGCATCCGGAGTCCGGTCTCATCCAGCTGGATTTCACCCCGGAGGTTTCGCAACAGGTATGGGAAGCCCTTGTACTTCAGGTCACAGCCCTTGAGATGAACCACGAGATTCGGGACGAGTCGGTTCTCCCCTCCGAGTCCTGGGTCCTGCGCAAGATTGAACGCAATATCGACCGGGCCGAGCAGGCCCCACTCGGTGAGTTGCTCGCTCACCTCGCCACCCGGATGCGGCAGGTCAGCCAGGCGTTCAACGAACTTCTTGTCGATCTCGAGATCGAGCAGCTCACCGGCAATCTTGATTCCGAGTGAGTCTCTCGAAAAATCGACGTGGCCACCAAGTCTCAGGCGCGCCCCCTCGAAGAAGCCGATGATCTCGTCCTTGATCTTGAACCGGCCGTCCGCGTACTCGATGACGCCCCGAAGTTGGGACACGGATTGAGAACGCGGCGGATCGTCCTGACCGGAGGCCATGACCGACACATCGGCGTCCCCCAACTCGATCCGCGCGTGGAACCGCACGCCGACGCCTCGACGGGACTCTTCCTCCTCGGGCACCGACTTGAGTTCGCCCACGAGCTGAATGTCGCCCGCAATCTTGAAGCGGTCGAGCATCGCAACGAGGTTGGGCCTCAGGATCTCTCTCATTCGCGGCGTGAGGACGAAGTCCCTACGCGACAACTCCAGATCCAGGTCCGATTCGCTCAAGTGACCGAACGCGTCGAGGTCGCCGTAGTGCTCGTTTTCGATGCTCCCCCTGAACTGGTAGAGCCAGTCGTCGGAGCTGTCCGGAACGAGCGTGACCCGGAAGTCCGGCAGCTCGATATGGACATCCGGCTGAAAGAGAAAGGGCGTGTGCTCGAGGTGAATCGACATCCCCTCCACCTTCACGCGAGGTAGGGAATCGTCCTCCTCGTAGCCGCCCTCCGCGAGCGGTGACGGCAGGTCGAGCACTCCGTTCGCGTTCCACGGCAGTTCCAGGGGTGGACTCACGACGGTAATCTCCTCCACCGTCGAACCCCCGAGCACCGCGCCGGTCCACGCAACCCCGATATGGATCTCCTTCACCGAAGCCAGTAGATCCTCGGGGCGGTCGGGGCGCATGATACGGACGTCGCGAAGCACGAGATCATCCGGCCAGGAACCCTCGAACGAGTCGTACTCGACGTGCGAACGGAAGAGCTCCACAAGCGCGAGGTCCACCTGGCGCCGCAAGCTCTCCGGACGCAGCAGCAGCGCCGCGTTTGCGACCAAGAGCACGGCGAGCCAGGCCATGCCGACGAGCACAGCCATTCGGCGGCTCATCCGGCGGCGACTTTCTCGCCAGCCGGCACCCGGACAACTCTTCGTCCGAGGCCACAGACGACCGCGTAGGGCGGGATGCCGGCCAGGCGCGCCACGTCGAAGACCGTGATCCGATCGCGGTCCTGAGCGCCGATGAACGTCACCTCGTCGCCGACCTCGGCGCCGGGAATATCCGTGATGTCGATGGTCGTGTAATCCATCGAAACGGCTCCAGCGACACGCGCGCGCCGACCGCGAACGAGCACTTCGCCCGCACGCGCGAGCCCGGGGGGAACCCCGTCATCGTAACCAAGTGGCACCACCGCAAGCCGCGTGGGCCGGGCGGCGGCGAAGGCACCACCGTAGCCGACCCGGCTCTCCGGCTCCACGTCCTTCAGGAACACGATCTGGGTCTTCACCGACAGCACGGGCCGGAGTTCCGGGGTCGGGGGCCCGTCCGGCATGAAGCCGTAGAGAGCGGCGCCGGCTCGCGCCAGCGTCTCTCCAGGGACCCGGAGTTGTCCATCGAGGAGCCCGGCCGAGTTCCGGAGGTGGACCTGGGGCGGACGGAGTCCGTCTCGGGACAGGTCCTCGAGGAGACGGGTGAAACACCTCACTTGCTCACGGTTGTGGGTGCGACCCTCCGGTCCCGAGCCTGCCAGGTGGCTCATCAGGCCTTCCAGCCGCAGCCAGGGAGATCGCGCGATGACGCGTGCAGCGCCCGGCACTTTCCCGGCTCCCATACCCAGTCTCGCCATGCCCGTATCCACCTTGAGATGTACGGACAGGACCCTCCCCTGACGCCGTGCCTCTTCCTCGAGTTCAGCGAGGCGCCCCGTGGAGTGGATGACCGGGGTGATCCCCGATGCGACCACGAAGGGGATCTCGGAGGGCACCAGCGCTCCCAGCACCAGGATCGGGGTTCGGACGCCGGCGCGGCGTAATTCCAGTGCTTCCGTCGAGTCGCCGACGCCGAGCGAGACCACGCCCGCCTCCTGGGCGACGGGCGCCAGGATGCTCGCCCCATGACCGTAAGCATCGGCCTTCAGGACGGCCATCAGGCGTCCCCCCGGAGCCCGCTCGCGCAGCGTCCGTACGTTCGATGCGAACGCGGACAGATCGATCTCCGCCCAATTTCGCGAACAGCTCTCGTACGGGCCATCTCCCCTAAGCCCTCGCATGGACGGAGTCTAACACTGCCCCGCGCCGCGCCGCCCGTCCGCATCCACTCGCCCCCACCAAACAACGGGCATTCAGCGCCGTTCCAGGACAGGAGAGAGACGAAGGCTGACGCCGGGGGTCGCACACAGGGACAACGCCCAGGAAAGGGGGAGCGCGACCCATGAAGAACAGCACCGCCGCAATTCTGCCAACGCCTACGGAGTTGGCCGCATGGTTGGACCGATTCGTCATCGGACAGACCGCCGCCAAGCGCGACCTCGCGACCGCCGTCTACGGCCACTACCTCGGCCGCGCCGCGCTCGAACTCGACCCGGAATCGACGCTCGGTCTGACGCGTGAGAACGTCCTCGTCATGGGACCAACGGGTTGTGGCAAAACTCTGATGGTCCGCATGCTCGCCAAGCTGCTCGACATCCCGGTGTCGTTCGGAGTCGCGACCCGGTTCTCCGAGACGGGATACGTCGGTGACGGCGTGGAGAGCCTGATCGCGAGCCTGATCAGCCGCGCCGACGGAGACATCGACCGCGCCCGGCGGGGCATCGTGTTCGTCGATGAGATCGACAAGATCGCCCGGCGTGAGACCCGTGGCCGCGACGTTTCGGGCGAGGGTGTCCAACATGGGTTGCTGTCGCTCATCGAGGGCACGCGCATCACCATGAAGATGGACGGGCAGGAGGTCGACATGGACACCTCAGAGCTGCTCTTCATCGGAACGGGCGCGTTCAACGGGCTCCCCGCGATCGTGGCCGAGCGACTGCGTAGGCAGGGCGGCTCGCGGCTCGGATTCGGCGCCGACGCGGTCGCGCCCGAGGACTTCGGCAACGACGTGCTGCTCAGGTCTGTCGAAACCGAAGACCTCATCCGTTTCGGGTTCATCCCAGAGTTCATCGGACGGTTCGCAACGGTCACCCACGTCCAGCAACTCGACGCGACCAACCTGGAGTCGATCCTGGTCGATTCGGAGATCTCACCGCTGCGTCAGCAAGCTGCGCTGTTCGACCTGCACGGCATCCGCTTACGCTTCACAGGACCCGCTCTCAAGATGGTCGTCGAAGAGGCGCTGGCGCTGGGCACAGGAGCACGCGGCCTCTCTCGCGTCCTCCTGCGTCACCTCGCCGACCTGCGATTCCATCTCCCCGAAATGCAACGGGACAGAATCCGCGAAGTGGTCATCGGATCGAAGACCATCCGGGGTCTCAAGGCCCCGCGGCTCTCGCGAGGCAGCGGACGCCCCCGCATCACCGTATCGTCGCAGGCGCTGCGCCATCAAGCGTTCCGGACGACGGCCGTCGCGGACGACGGCGTCCGCAGAAACAACGCGTGTAACCCCATCACCGATGCATCGGACTGGTCGGACGATCAGGTCTCGCACGTCCTCGAGGATGTGAAACACCAGCTGGGCTTCAAGGACCTCGCCCCGAGAGCCGCGCTGTGGTGGAAGCGGCTCGAGCTACGGTACAAGGACCGCCGCCGCGAGCTCCTTCGGGTCGTCGAAGAACTCCTGCGACGCGAGGCGACGCTCGAAGAATTTTTCGTCGCTTGCACCTACAGCGGCACCGCCAACATGATGGCCAACCTCCACTATCTCGACTACTACCGCCTGAAGAGGCAGGAGGCGGGTGCGCGACGGCGGGACGACGAGTCGGACGACCCCGAGCTGCCCTAGTCGATGAATCCGGGCGAGCGCGCCGCGGCGCTACCCGCTACTTACGCTCGGGAGCCGATGGCTGCAGGTACAGCGGCTCGAGCGCGCGCGGGTCGGAGGCCGATCGCCCGTCGTCCAGCCACGCTTCAGCGAGGCGCGCCAGCGTCGCCGCATGGACCCGCGGCGACGACTCGGGCCCGCCCACCACGGTGATGTCCCCGAGTCCGGCCAAGAGCGCGTCCCGATCCCAGAGGTCGATCGGTCGTTCCAGTTCGGGGATCAAGCTATCGGTCCTGTACACGGCGCCGTAGACCCGTGAGCGGTGCCCCGGGGCCATGACGGCAACGCGCGGCCCCTGGTCTCTGGCATCGTCGGCGAGCGCCATCAGGCCGGAGAGGCCGACAAGCGGGACATCGAGGGTGAACGCCAGCGTCTTGGCGAATGTCACGCCGACGCGAACGCCCGTGTAGGAACCCGGTCCGATGCCGACAGCGACGGCCTGGATGTCGGAGGCCTGCGCGTCCGCAGCCGCCAGGGCCCGCCCGCTGGCGGGGCCGAGTGAAGTGCCCTGCCTCCGGCGCTCGGGCATCAACTCCTCGTGGTCGACGCCGTCGCGGCGAACGACGACCGAGCCAATGTCACCGGAAGTGTCCAACGCCAGGACGATCATCCGAGCTCGCGCTTCGCGACCTCCACCATCGCGTCCACGTGGCCGCGAACGCGGTCGAGGTCGCGACCTTCGACCATGACCCGCAACAGAGGCTCGGTCCCCGAGTAACGCAGTACGACGCGGCCCTCGTCGCCGAGATCCGCCTCGGCCACCTGTCTGGCCGCGACCAGGGCCGGGACTTCGTCCACCGGTGTCCTCGTGCGTACGGGAACATTCACCAACAGCTGCGGAAACTTCTCGATCCCGAATACGAGTTCGGAGAGCGGCCGGCGTGTACGCTGCATGACTTCCAGGATGCGGAGCGCCGTGTAGAGCCCGTCCCCGAACCAGCGTGGCCCGTCCTGAAAGATCACATGCCCGGACTGCTCGCCACCGAGGGTTGCGCCACAGTCGGCCATCCCGGAGGCCACGTACCGGTCGCCGACGGGCACCATCTCGCACGCGATCCCGTGGTTCGCGAGATGGACCTTCAGCCCCAGGTTCGCCATGACCGTGGTGACGAGGCGGTCCCCCGGGAGCGCGCCGCGTTCTTTCAGATCGGTGGCGAGCACGCCGAGCATGTGGTCGCCGTCCCGGACGTCGCCGGTCTCATCGACTAACAGCACGCGGTCAGCGTCGCCATCGAGGGCCATGCCGAGGGACGCGCCGTGCTCCTTGACGAGCGCGCCCAGCTCAGCGACGTAGAACACACCTGCACCATCGTTGATGTTGAGCCCGTCCGGCGTATTGCCACGCACGTGCAGCGTGGCGCCGAGACGGGTCAGCGCTGCGGGCGCGAGGGCGCTCCCCGCCCCATGCGCACAATCCACCACCAGGGTGACGCCGTCGAGGCTCAGTTCGGGGAAGCAGCGATCGATGAACTCCAGGTAGCGAGCACCCGCGTCGAGATCAGAACTCAGAACTCCAGAGGGAATGCCTGGAACAGGAAGCGTGCCTTCTACGGCCTGCGCGATCCCGTGCTCGATGGCCTCCTCTGACGCGTCCGCAAGCTTGCGTCCGTCGGCGCCGAAGAACTTCAGGCCGTTGTCCGCGGCCGGGTTGTGGGACGCCGAGATCACGATCGCGAGGTCGAACTTCTCCTCGCGACAGAGCGTCTGCACTGCCGGAGTCGAGAGCACGCCGCCATCGACGAGATGGTGGCCGGCGGCAAGCACACCGGCTCCGAACTGTTCGATCAGCGCCGGACCGGATGCGCGGGTATCGCGACCGACGAGCACGCGGGCGCCCGACTTCTGTTCGCTGAGCCATGCGCCGATCGCGCGGCCGTACGACGTCACCAGATCCGGCGACAGGAGACCCTGGCCGGCGACATCACGAATCCCGTCGGTGCCGAAGTACTGGCGGCTCAACGCAGCGATCCTCTACTTCTTCGTCGGCGGGCGCACGCGAACGTGAAACTCCACGAGCGGTTGATCCGGCTTGAGCGTCAACTGGTGCTTCTCGAGCAGGTTAGTCGCTTCCGGCCCGAACTCGAGTTGGGCGTTGTCCGCAACCCACCACTCGTCCGGCTTGTCGGCGGGCGCACGCGCCTTCTGGTCCTCGATGGCCTTCGCCGTGGGACGGCGCGTAACGTTCGCGTAGACCTGAAGCTGGCCTTCGAGCTGGGTCCGGGGCAGGTTGGCGGCGAGATTCTCGGGGATCAGAAACTGCCGAGTGGTGGTCCCCACGTTCAGGCTCTGGGGATTCAGGGCGTACTCGAAGCGTCCGTCGCTGATCCAGACGACCCTCACCGTGAGACCGACCTCGGCGTACCTCACCTGGCGCCGCTCGATCTTCACTGTGGGTCTCTCTTCGGGGGCAAGCCCGAGGAACGCACCCCCTTGTCGCGCCTTCAGCCACCGGTCAATCGCATCCCGCAACTGTTCAGGGGGCATGTCGTCCGTAACGTCCAGTTCGATCCGGGTGAGGCCGGGGATGGTCTCACCGTCGATTTCCCCACCCTCCAGATACGGGGCCGGGCCGACAACCAGGACAGCCGACGGATCGAACGTGACCGTGTCCGGGCCGGGTGACTTCGTCGTTAGCAGGACCTTCTTCTTCTCTTGGCGCGCGACGGGGACCCTCAGGGGCTCCAGCGTGATGCGCGACGCGTCGAATCCGCGAATGTCAAAGTCGCCGGGCTCCAGCGCGACCTGCTGCACTTCGTTCTCGTGAGGAGGCCGGAAAACGGTATCGAGGCGGTCCTTGGGGAGCTTGGCCCGGAAGGGCCACCGGCGGGACAACTCCCCGTGTTCCTTCGCCCGGCCACGGATCACAAGCGAGGTTTTCAGCGGCGCGCCCGGCTCGATCAACACGACGTAGGGCAGATCGGTGTCCACCCAGACCCGGTTGCGTTCCCCGGCCGAAGCGTTGGCCACGACGGCCACGGGATCGTCGTACAGGCTCACCATCAACTCGCGATCGATCAGGAACACGAGCAGAACGGCGAAGGTCAGTGAAAACACCTTGGCGACCGGATGGGACGTCACGACACCCGACAACCAGCCAGGAACCGGATGGCGCTCTACGGGTGTGTTGGTGGTCACGCTCATGCACCAATCCCGTCCGCCGCAGGCTCCTCCGCGGCTTGATCATCGGACGCAAGCACCTGGTACAGCCGCTCCGTGGTGATGTCGCGTTCGAGTTCCCCACGAATGGCAACGGAGATCTTCTTCGTCTCTTCCGACACGACGACAGCTATGGCGTCGTTCTCTTCGGTCGCACCAACGGCGGCGCGGTGTCGGGTGCCGAGAAACTTCGGGAGTCCGGGGTTCTCGGAC
>JABSRK010000559.1 GCA_013213915.1 Planctomycetota bacterium | reverse complement strand
GATCCACCTCGACTCCATCATGGTTCGTGAGGGTCAACACTTCCCCGTCCGCAGAGAGCTTGTAGTTGGTATGTAGCTCGTAGGCATCCTGCACGTCCTTGAAGCGAAGTCCGGTGTGGGGGAGGACGCCGGTCGGATTCGCAGTCGTCGCTGTGAGGAAGGCGATCAAGCTCAGATCGGAGGAGGAACTCGAGATGTTATGGACCTGCAACGCAAGGACGTTGTCGCCTGCTCGAAGGTGGGAGGAGATGGGAGCCAACTGGATGGCTGAGAGCTCTCCCCCCTGATACAGCAGCGCCTCGTGTCCACCAGAGGCCGGCGAGCTCGCCGGGGCGTGTGTGCCGGGAGCGCCGGACATGTTCTCGCGCGAGATCTCGTGCCCGTTGAGATAGGCGATGTAACCATCGTCGAAGTCCACATGGAGATAGAGTTCGTTGAAATGGCGAATCTGCTTCGCTTCGACCTTGAACTCGTGGCGGACATAGACCGTGGGCGACGAGACGACTGTGGCATCGTCGTTGTCTCCGAATCCGAATCCGCTCGGTCCCGTGCTCCAGGTGGAGTCGTCGAAGTCGACGTCACGCCAGGTCGAGGGAGGCTCGATCGTTCCCGGGAAATAGGCGCCCTCGGAACCCTGCGTGACGAGCGGCTGATAATGGGGGGTGTAGGGGTGATTCGTGCCCTTCCCGGAGGCCCAGATGAACAGCCTCTCGCTCGGCTGCAGGGTCAGGTTCGGGAGTGTCCACGCGAGCGGATCGTTCGGATCGTCCGAGAGGCGCCACCTGGAGAGGTCGACAGGGAATGCGCTCTCATTGAAGAGCTCGATCCAGTCCGAGGACGAACCATCTTCGTCGAGGACGAGGTCGATGTTCGATGCGCACACTTCGCGAATGGAGACCTGTGCGTAGGTGAACGCCGGGAAAACGGTCAACAAGGTCAGAACAAGAGGCCAACGAGACATCACTCCTAAGGATATTCCTGACTTGGAGTCTTCGCCATGTGTCTCACCCCAGGGCCTGAAAGGTGGCTCTATGGAGTCACGCTGTTCTGCTCGCCGGGGGTGCCGCCGAGCACGGTCGACTCTGCCCAGGAGCCGGCGAGGGCGTTGTCCATTCCTGCGTCGATGAGCTCCAGGGTCGTGCCACCGCCGTCCGGACCCGTCGGCCACGGGAAGGAGTCGTCGTACTCCACGAAGTCGTGGAGGCCTCCTAGGGAGTGGAGCTCGACGCGCTCGCCACTTCCGGCGAGGCCGAAGCCCAGGTCGCCGATGACGTTGGTGACGGTCGGGAACTGTGCGCTGAACGCCGCGAGATCGCGTGCGAGGACGAGATAGCCGTTCGCCGGGATGGTCGTGCCCACGGGGATGACAAAGGCGCTGCCCTCGTCGCGGAGCTCCCATCCGCCGACCGAGGCGGCTTGCGGGGAGGTGTTGTGGAGCTCGATCCAGTCATCGGAGTCGGCGCTGCGGGCCGGGTTGTACTGGAGCTCGTTCAGGGCGACCACTGCACCGCCGCCGTTGGGCGTGAAGAGGGCCGTGACTGAGTAGTCGCCCACAGGATCGAACTCCTGGGTCGAATCCTGCGAGAGCGATGAGTCGGACCACCCGGCGAACTGATAGCCGGCGTTGGGGATGGCTTGGGCGTGGACGGAGACGCCGAGGAAGTAGATGCCGGTGAAGGGGCCGTCGATCTCGGCGGCAGAGAGCTGAATACGGCCAGAGCCGGGCGGCGAGACGTCGAGGGTGAGGTCGTACATCCCGGCCAACTGGAACTGGACGCGGACGTGGTCCCGACACCAGCCCGGTCTATTCGCGATGAAGGTCCGGATGACCGTCATCTGCGACTGCCAGTAGGAATAGCTCCCGTTCCAAGCTGCGAGGTGATCCGGCATGTCGAGGATCATGGCTGCCTCGACCTCGTCCACGACCGGTTGCAAGGCGGCGTCCGAGTACGAGGTGTTCAAGAGGTCCGCGTAGATCCGGATGAAATCATCTTCGAAGCCCTGATTCTCCATGAGCTCCATGAAGAGCTC
>JABSRK010000558.1 GCA_013213915.1 Planctomycetota bacterium | reverse complement strand
GAAAGTCACGCCCTCATCGGCAATCAACTGATAGATCCGCTCGGCCTCCACGGCGCGCAGAACCACGTGTGTTCCGGCCATGCCGGTCAGTGCGTAGACGCCGCCCCAGCCATTGCAGTGGAACATGGGTAGGGTCCAGAGTTCGACGTCGTCGTGCCGCACACCCAGATGCGCGATCAGGCTGTACGCGTTGATGTAGCAATTTCGGTGAGTCATCATCACGCCCTTGGGACGGGCCGTGGTGCCGGACGTGTAATTGATGGACACGAGATCGTTCTCGTCGACCTCTATCCGCTGGGGTGGGGTGTTGGCCGCACCCGCCACCCACTCGTTCCAGTCCGTCCAGCCTGGCGGTGTTTCTTCGTTTCCGTCACGGGCGACGATCCAGTCGCGCACGTCGGGGAGCTGGTCCCGGATGCCTTCGACGATTTCAGTGTATTCCCAGTCCACCAGGACGGTCCGGACGCCCGCATGATTGAGGATGAACGCGTGTTCCGCCCCCTTGAGCCGGTAGTTGAGGGGGACCAGCACCGCTCCGATCTGACTGGTTCCGTAGAAACTCTCGAGGAAGAAGTGGGAGTTCGGGGAGAGGATGCAGACGCGATCCCCGCGCTGAACCCCAAGGTCCAATAGTGCGTTCGAGAGCCTGTTCACCCGCTCCTTGAATTCGGCGTAGGTGAAGCGCAGGTCGCCGTCAACGATGGCGGTCTTGCTCGGGTAGATCTCGACGGCGCGGCGTAGGAAGTCGTCGACGAGGAGGGGGACCTGCATGGTGGTGTTCTCCAGATGGTCGGGCGAGTGAGGGGGATGGATTCTAGCTCGGCGGACTCCATTCGGGAGTGAATTTGGCTACCCTGAAGCGGGTTAAGTTCGGGTTCGGGATGGGCGCTCACGCCAGGAGGATGTGACATGACTACGGTCGGCTACGAGGTGGAGGGCACGACGGCGGTGGTGACCATCAAGCGCCCCGAAGTGCGCAACTGCATCGACGGAGAGACGTCGAAGGCTCTGGCCAAGGCCTTCCGGCGCTTCGAGCGCGATCAAAATCTCTCGGTGGCCATCTTGACGGGCGAAGGCGGATGCTTTTGTGCCGGGGCCGATCTCAAGGCGGTGGGAACCATACGGGGCAATCCCCTATCGACCCGGGGAGACGGTCCCATGGGCCCCACCCGGATGCTGCTCTCCAAGCCTGTGTTGGCCGCCGTCGAAGGTTTCGCGGTGGCGGGGGGACTCGAACTGGCGCTCTGGTGCGATCTGCGGGTGGCGGCCCGGGATGCGGTCTTCGGCGTTTTCTGCCGGCGCTGGGGCGTACCCCTGGTCGACGGGGGGACCATCCGGTTGCCCCGGTTGGTGGGTCAGAGCGTTGCGCTCGACATGATCCTGACGGGCCGGCCCGTGGAAGCCGAGGAGGCGCACCGGGTGGGGCTGGCGAATCGGTTGGTGGAGCCGGGCGAGAGTCTGGCGGTCGCTCTGGCTCTGGCCGAAGACTTGGCCCGTTTCCCGCAGCGCTGCCTCCGGGCCGACCGGCATTCGGCCCTGACGCAGTGGCCGCTGGATCTGGGCACGGCCCTGATCGAGGAAACCCGCGGCGGGCGCGAGGTGATTCGTTCTGGGGAGACCGCTCGAGGTGCCGCGCGATTTTCGAGCGGCGCCGGCCGACACGGAAGCTTTTCGGATTGAGCACGTCCTTGCGGATCGGCTACCGTCCCGGCCCATGACGCGCAGTTCCTTCACGCGAAACACTGAAGAAGCGAGCGGACAGGCTGACTCCGGCCTGGCGACGAAGATCCTCGAGACCCGCACCATCTTGCTCTCCGGCGAGGTGGACGAGAAGCTGGCCGAGCGGGTGATGAGCCAGGTGGTGATTCTCGATGGCCTCAGCCACGATCCGATCCGGGTGCTGGTGACCACTCAAGGAGGCCAGGTGGACTCGGGCTATGCATTTCACGACATGCTGCGATTCGTCGAGTCGCCCATCGTGACCCACGGTGCGGGCTGGGTGGCGAGCATTGGGGTGCCGATTCTTCTGTCG
>JABSRK010000557.1 GCA_013213915.1 Planctomycetota bacterium | reverse complement strand
GCACCTGCCGTCAGCCCGGCTGCACGTACTCGCGTGCAAGCTGCATGCAGGCGCCGCCATGACCGAGGTCGACCTGGAAGAGCTGGAGGCCCAAGATGCCCGCTGACCTCCGGAAGCGCGCCAAGGTCCGCGCGGTGGTCGACGCCGCTCGCGCCTACATCAAGGGACCGCCGGAGGGCATCCCGGGAGACAACTCGGACAAGGACGCCGAACACAACGAGCGAGACCGCCTGTACTGGCGCTTGCTCGAAGCCGTGAGGGATCTCGATGAGTGACCTCGACCCGTACGCGACCCTTGACCCAAGCTCGGGTCTGGCGTTCACGTCGGAGGGGCTGCCCACCTGCACGCCCCAGCCCGCGGCCTACATCGCCAAGGGCGAGACCTTCTGTTGTGTCGGCGACTCCATCCCCGAAGCCCTCACCGCCGCCGTCGAGGCTGTGGGCGCTCGTGACTGACCCCTGGCCCGCCCTGCAGGACCTCGCCGAGCTTCCAGACGGCGGCTGGGTCACCCCGAGCGGTCCGGAACGGGCGAACACCCGTTCAGCAGCCCGCATCGGCTCCCACTTTAGGGGACAAAAAGACGGCCGAAATCCCTACGGCTGTGCTATGCAGCGAATCATCACCCGCCACTTTGGAGACACCATGGTCGCCGATCGCAAGCTCATCTGTGAGACGCATCCGCACCTGGATTTCGACCTGCAAAGGATAATCGGCAAACTAGTCTGGTCCGACTGGCTGACTCTAGGAGAGTGCTGCTCCAAGATTGACCACATCTGCGGGGTGCCGCTCGCCCCGCATGTTGCCGAGCAACTTCACAGGCTCTCCCTCATTCGAGGGACGCAGGCCACGACCGCCATCGAGGGCAACACCCTCTCGGAGGAGCAAGTACAGGGCATCCACGATGGCTCGCTGAAGCTGCCTCCGAGCCAGGCCTACATGCAGCGCGAGGTCGAGAACATCATCGTTGCACACAACAGGATCCTTCAGGGCTTGGGGCAGCCAGAGAACCTCAGCGTGGACTTCATTCGTGACCTGAACCGTCAGGTCCTTAAGGATCTCGGAGGGCTGCTCGAGGACCACGTCGTTCCAGGGGAGTTCTCAACCAAGCCTCACGGCGTCGCAAACTACCGTGCCCCTCGCCCAGAGTTCTTGGAGGCGCTGTCCGTCCGGTTCGTAGAGACGTTCGGGCAGCGCCACGAGGCCGAGATGGCAAGCAACATCATCCGGGCCGTCCTTGCGCACCTGTACTTCGTTTGGATTCACCCTTTCGGAGATGGCAATGGCCGAACGGGGCGACTCATCGAGCACTACATCCTGGTCCACTCTGGCGTACCCACACCAGCCGCTCACCTTCTCGTGCACCACTACAACAAGACTCGCTCGCTGTACCAGGCGGAACTCCGCAAGGCGAGCGACACCGGGGAGGCGCTTGGCTTCATCCGCTACGCCCTCGGGGGGTTCGCGGATGGCTTGCGCAGCCACATCGAAGTCATCCAGCAACACCAACTGGACGTGGCCTGGCGCGACTACATCCACGAGCGCTGCCCGCACAAGACCGAGACAGACAAGCGCAGGATCGACCTGATGCTCACGCTACCGGTCGAGTGGATCAACCGACGCGATATCCCGCTCCTCAGTGCCAGAATGGGCGCGCACTACGGCCTGGGAACGGGTGCCAGGAGCAAGGCCATGACGAGGGACATCAACAAGCTTCGAGAGCTCAAGCTCGTCGAGACGAGCGGTCGGAACAGAGTCCGCGCCAGGCGAGAGATCATGCTCGCCTGTCCCAGACCACGAACCTACACCAGTTGAGCCCAGGCACGGCCACCGGAAGGCCAGCTGCCCCTCGCCATCGGCATCGGTTGCGCCCGATCAGGGCCGAGGCCGGTGGCGAGGGGTAGATGGCCGAGGCCTGCCTGCTCCGAGCCAGAGGCGGAGGGCAGCACGGCCGTCCTTTCACTGGTGGCGAAGGTTGGCACCCAGCGGTGGTATTGCGTGAGCTGAGACAGGCCAAGGGCCCAAGGACACCGACACCG
>JABSRK010000556.1 GCA_013213915.1 Planctomycetota bacterium | reverse complement strand
TCAACAGCAACGAGTTCCTCTATGTCTTCTGATTCGCAAAGACAAGCCGGCTGCACCGGTTACCGCCGTTTCGTCAGCCGCCGCCAGTTTCTTGAGACCATGGGCGGCGGCTTGGGGTCAATCGCGCTGGCGGATCTGCTGCAGGCGGATGGGCAGCTGCCCTCGACCTATCACGCGCCCACGGTCAAACGCGTGCTGCTGCTCTTCATGTCGGCGGGGGTCAGCCACGTTGACAGCTTCGACTACAAGCCGGACCTGAAGAAACACGCCGGCAAAACCCTGGACGCCGCGCTGGACACCGACGCCAAGAGCATCCGCGACGTCTTCTTTCGCACGCCGGGGGTGCTGATGCCGAGTCCGTTCAAGTTTCAGCAATTCGGCCAATCGGGCCGCCGGGTCTCGACCTTGTTTCCACGGATGGCGCAGCACGTCGACAAGATGACGATGGTGCACTCGATGGTGGCGAAGGAGAACAGCCATGGTCCCGCCATGTATCACATGAGCACCGGCTTCAGCCGCAACGGGTCACCGTCGATCGGATCGTGGATCACCTACGGACTGGGAAGCGAGACCCGGAATCTTCCCGCCTTCGTGGTTCTGATGGATCGCGGGATGCCTCCCTCCGGGAGTGCCAACTGGGGCAACGGCTACCTGCCGGCCCGCCACCAGGGCGTCGTCTTCCGCAGCGAGGGCGACCCGATCCTCGATCTGGCGCCTCCGGGCGGCCTCAATGCCGAACAGCAAAGGGCCTCCCGCGAACTGTTGGCGAAAATGAACGCCGAGCACCTGGCGCGCCATCCGCGCGAAGGGGAACTCTCGGCCCGCATCGCGGCCTACGAACTGGCGGCCCGCATGCAACTCAGCGCCCCGGAAGTGGCCGACCTATCGCGGGAGACTCCAGCCACCCACCGGCTCTACGGGACCGACCGCAAGGACGAAGGTCACGCCCGCTTTAGCGGAATGTGCCTGATGGCGCGACGCCTCCTGGAAAACGGAGTGCGCTTCGTGACGGTCTTCAGCGGCGGATCCAACAACGTGCAGAACAACTGGGACGCGCATGGCGACCTGGTGGACAATCATACCAAGAACGCGCTCTCGGTCGATCAACCCATCGCGGCGTTGTTGGGCGACCTCGCCCGGCGCGGGATGCTGGAGGACACCCTCGTGATCTGGACCGGGGAGTTCGGACCCACTCCCACCAGCGAGGGGAGCAAGGGACGCGACCACAATATCAGCGGGTTCACCTCCTGGATGGCGGGGGGAGGGATGAAGCCCGGGTTCGCATACGGGTCGACCGACGAGTTGGGATTTCGTGCCGTCGAGGGCCGGGTCGAGATTCCCGACTTTCACGCCACCATCCTGCACGCCCTCGGACTCGATCACGAGGATCTGAGTTATTATTACGACGGGGTGGAGCGACGGTTGACCGGGGTGGCGCCGGCGAAGGTGGTCCACCAGATTTTCGCCTAGTGTGGCGCGTGCCACGCCGGAGGCGTGGCAGCATGTAGCCGGTGGTTGAGGAGCATCGCGACGACACCACCGGGGAGCGATTGCGAATTCAGAATCCCTACGCCGGAGGCGTCGTAGCCATGTAGCCGGTGGTTGAGGAGCATCGCGACGACACCACCGGGATTCGAACGAAATTTTCGATCGCATCCCGGCGGGATGCCAGCAAGCGTTGTCCGTGCCTTCGACTTCCCTCAGCCTGCGTTATCACATTGTCTTTTCGACCAAGGACCGGTTTCCCTTCATCGACGCCGAATGGCGCTCTCGTCTTCACGAGTACCTTGGTGGAACGGTAAATGGGCTCGAGGCGAAATCGGAAGGGGTGGGTGGAACCGCAGATCACCTTCACCTTCTGGTCAGCCTGAAGTCGACTCACCGCCTCGCCGATTTTTTGAGAGATTTGAAAAAATCGGGATCCTCGTGGGTGCGGAAGGAGATCGGTGTGTCGAAATTCGAGTGGCAGGAGGGATACGGAGCATTCACGGTGAGCCCGACCGCGTGCGAGGCGGTGAAGAGTTACATCCGAAATCAGGA
>JABSRK010000555.1 GCA_013213915.1 Planctomycetota bacterium | reverse complement strand
CACCTTCTTGCTGGTCGGCCGCACAGGTACCGGCAAGACCGAACTTGCCAAGGCGCGGGCACGCACCTTGTACGACGATCCGGGCCGGCTGGTTCGAATCGACTGCTCGGAGTACGCCCTGCCCCACGAGTACGCCAAGCTCATCGGCGCACCCCCGGGCTACATCGGCCACAACGAAGGTGGCTACCTCACCGAGGCCGCCAAGGAGCTTGACGAGTTCGTCGTCCTGTTCGACGAGATCGAGAAGGCTCACTCGAAGATGCACAACATCCTCCTCCAGCTTCTGGACGAGGGGATGATCACCGACTCGAAGGGGTTCAAGGTCTCATTCCGAAACGCGCTGGTGCTCATGACGAGCAACCTGGGCGTCCGCGAGGTCGAGTCGCTCCGCGGCTCCATCGGCTTCGACTGGGAGGTCAAGCAAGAGCCGAGCTACGAGGAGATGAAGGGCGAGATAGACGAAGCGCTGAAGAAGGCCTTCCGCCCCGAGTTCATCAACCGCCTCGACGAGACCATCATCTTCAACACCCTCAGCGTCGATGACAGCGTCACCATCGCCGACCTCCTGCTCGACGAGCTGGCGAAGATTGCACGGCGGGCCGGCGTCATCATGAACTGCGACGAATCCGTCAAGAACTGGGTCGCCGAGACAGGGTACAAGCGCGAGTTCGGCGCCCGTGAACTGAAGCGGACGATCAAGCAGTTCATCGAGACGCCCTTGACCGACCTGATGCTCGAGGGTGACGTCACCGAAGGCATGCTCGTGAACGTCAGCGCCAAGGGTGGCGAGATCGTCTTCGATTCCCACGCCCTCGAAGCGGCCAACACCAGCCCCGCCGCCGTGTGATCACGGGTAGATGCGGTGGAGCATCCGCGGGAACGGGATGCACTCGCGAATGTGCTCGCGGCCGCAGATCCAGCCGAGGGTGCGTTCCAGGCCGAGGCCGAACCCCGCGTGGGGCACGGACCCGTATCGACGGAGGTCGATGTACCACTGGAACGACTCCTCGGGGAGCCCCTCTTCGCGAATGCGTGAGAGCAGCAAATCGAGATCGTCCTCGCGCTGCGATCCCCCAATAAGCTCACCCGACCCGTCGGGGCCAATCATGTCGACGCCGAGGACGTAATCCGGGTTCTCGGGATCGCGCTTCATGTAGAACGCCTTGATCTCCTTCGGCCAGCGATGGATGAACACCGGCTTGCCGTCGAAGGCGTCTCCGAGCGCAGTCTCGTGGGGCGCGCCGAAATCATCACCGGCCTCGTGGTCGAGGCCGAGCTTGTCGAGCAGCTCGTGCGCCTCTTCGAACGTGATACGGGGGAACGGCGCCTTGATCGCCTCGAGCTTCTCGATGTCTCGCTCGAGGTCGATGAGGTCCTGGCGGTTCTTCTCGACGACGTCGTGCACGATGTGACACACGAGGTCCTCGGCCAGCTGCATGATGTCGTCCAGATCCGCGTAGGCCACCTCGGGCTCGATCATCCAGAACTCGGTGAGGTGCCGCCGCGTCTTGGATTTTTCCGCGCGGAACACCGGCCCGAAGGTATAGACCTTGCCGAGCGCGAGGGCGCCGGCCTCGGCGTACAACTGCCCCGATTGGGTCAGATACGCCTTCTCGTCTTCGAAGTAGTCGACCTCGAACAGCGTGGTCGTCCCCTCACACGCCGCCGGCGTGAACATGGGCGTATCGAGCAACGTGAAGCCGCGGCCATCGAAGAACTCGCGGATGGCCATGCTGACCCGATGCCGGACGCGCATGATGGCGGACTGCTTCTTCGAACGCAGCCAGAGATGGCGGTGCGTGAGCAAGAAATCCGGACCGTGCTCCTGCAAGGCGATCGGGTACTCCTGCGCCTCGTCGACGACCTCGAATTCCGTGAGCTGCAGTTCGTAACCACCCGGAGCGCGCGCGTCCTCCTTGACGGTCCCCGTCACCATCACCGACGACTCCTGGCCGACGCGATCCGCTGTCTCGAACACCTCGTCGTCCACGTTTCCGCGACGCATCACGGCCTGCGCGATGCCGGTCCCATCGCGAATCT
>JABSRK010000554.1 GCA_013213915.1 Planctomycetota bacterium | reverse complement strand
CGGGGCGGCCTATCCCACGGGCTTGACGGACGCCATCCAGTTCACTATCGAGCCCTGAACCCTAAAGAGGGCGCGGCCTCCGGCGGGTGGCCGCCCGCATCCGAGTGCGACCTCCACCGACGGCGCGGGACCGTGGTCAGGGTTCGATCACGAACTGGACGCCGTCCGAGAGGCCCGTTCCGGGACCGCTGGACGGATCGCGAAACCAGTACTGGGCGTAGACCGTGGCGCCGGGCACGAGGCCCGCATGGTGCCCGCCCTGGATCAGCGTGTTGAACTCCAGTTGGAAGGTGCCATCGCATGGACCTCCCGTGCCCGATGATTGCGGAGGCGTACGCACGACCGGGTTCGCCACGCAGCGGTGCCCCGCGCTGAACGGTGTCCGGTCAGGGGCGTAGCCGTAGAAGAGGATCCCGAACTGCCCGGTCAGGACGTCGGCGCAGGTGATGAGGAAAGGGGATGTGGAGGATGCGCTAGGGACGCCGCTGAAGGCTATGCTCGCTTCACAGCCACCGGAGTGCGGCGCGGCGCGGCAATAGGTGCCCGTGTGGCTGGAGTCAATCAGGGTGAAGTGGTCCGATACGGCACCCGTAGAGCGCAGGAAGCGCACATCCATGCGACCACCGTCCACGTCGATGACCAGGGACCCGAGGATGCTGGCAGAGTAGTACATGACCGGGTGGTTGAGAGGCCCAGAGCTCGTCTTGCCGGAACTGCCGGCCACGCAATACACGGCTCCCACATGAACGCCGGCAGCCCGGTTGTAGGCCCCGTCACCATCTTCTCGGCCGTCGCCTTTGTCCTTGACCATGCTGGAAGTCAGCGTCCTCGAGGTTCCGTAGTGACCATCGAGAAGAAACGAGCGCTCGATGCTGTGGCTGTGCCCGTTGAGGACCAGGTCCACACCGTAGTCCTCGAGCAGCGGCAGAAAATTCGACCGCATGTCGATCAGCTTGGACTCTGTGTCCGAATTGTGCGATCCCTTGCTGTAGGGCGGGTGGTGCCAGAAGGCGATGATCCAGTCCTGCGTCGTGGCAGCCAGATCGCTCTCCAGCCAGAGCCACATCGCGCCCCCCACGGCGCGACCAGAGCCCTCGGAATCCAGGCACACGAAGTGCACGTTCGCGTAGTCAAACGAGTAGTAGGCCTCCGTCCCCGACGGAACGCCTCCCGCCTCCCCCGCCGTCGGCATGGTGAACAGGTTGTAGTAGGTGTTCTGCTGGGTATCGTGGTTGCCGCGGGTGGGCCACAGGACACAGCGACGTAGCATCGAAGGGTACATGTCGAATACCGCCACCTGATACTGGGACCCGTTGCCATCGTAGTAGGCGTTGTCGCCCAGCATGAGCCAGAGGTTCGTCGCTTCGGCACCGGGCAGCGCCGCATAGGCATCCCGCACCGCCGCCGCATTGCTGTCGGCGGTGCCCGAATCACCGATCACCCACAGGCGCACGGGTTCGTCGCTGCCGGTCACCGGCGGCGTACGGAAGGAGTGCGCGGCATCGCCCCCGGCCAGGATTCCGCCCAGGGTCCCCACGGCGTAGTAGTAGGTCGTTGCCGGTTGGAGACCTGCAACCTCCACCTCGTGGCGCACGCCCACACCACTGTCGTCGACCCAGGGAACCAGGGTGCTGGGAGAATCACCGATCCAGACGCGGCTGTCGATGGCGGTCATCGTTCTCCACCGCACAACGAGGGCCGTGGCCGAGGCCCTCTGCAGGTACGGGCCACGGGACACGAGCGTCTCGCTGGTTCCCGCCCGCAGTTCCAGGTCGAGGGAAATGTCGGAGCTCGTCGCGCTGACCTGATGCACCTCCACCGCAACGAGGTTCGCACCGGGCACAAGCAGGGCCATATCTACCGGGGTCCAGTAGAAGTTGCTCTCCTCCGGCGAGCTCATGGCAGAGCTGGCCAGCGTACCCGAGGTGATTCTCCCGGCGGGCATGTTGCTGCGGGCGACCTCCGTGCCATTGAGATAGACAACGGCTCCGTCATCGCGTAGGAGACGGATAGCCAGGCTGCCATAGACCGTGGGATCGGGC
>JABSRK010000553.1 GCA_013213915.1 Planctomycetota bacterium | reverse complement strand
TGATGGACATGAACGACCGCGCGCTGCGCCAGGTCGTCATCGGGTTGGGCGGGTACAAGCACGGCGTCCCACGGGAGACGGGGTTCGACATCACGGCGGCATCGGAGGTCATGGCCATGCTGTGCCTCGCCGAGGGCCAGGACGACTTGCGGGCGCGCATCGATCGCTTGCTGGTCGGATTTGATTATGACGGCCACCCCGTGACCGCGGAGCGATTGAACGCGTCCGGTGCCATGCTCGCGCTGCTGCGTGATGCCCTGTGGCCCAACCTCGTGCAGACCCTGGAGGGGGTCCCCGCATTGGTGCACGGTGGACCGTTCGCCAACATCGCCCACGGATGCAGCAGCGTCGTGGCGACCCGCGCGGCGCTCCAGCTCTCCGACTGGGCCATCACGGAGGCGGGGTTCGGCTTCGACCTCGGTGCGGAGAAGTTCTTCGATATCAAGTGTCGCTCGGCAGGGCTGGACACGTCGGCCGTCGTCCTCGTCGCCACCCTGCGCGCGCTCAAGCTCCATGGCGGCGCCGAGCGAGAGGACATGGCGCAGCCGTCCGTGGAGCGTGTGGCATCAGGGCTCTCGAACCTGGAAAAGCACGTGGAGAGCATCCACCGCTTCGGAGAGAACCCGGTGGTTGCGCTGAACCGGTTCGACACGGACACGGAGGATGAGATCGAGGTCGTGCGGGCCTGCTGCGAGCGGCTCGGGGCCCCGTTCTCGGTGTCCGACCACCACGCGCGGGGCGGAGCGGGGGCCGAGGAGCTGGCGCGTGTCGTGATGCAGCACGCCGAGGAGGAATCGGAGCCCTTCACGCCGCTCTACGAACTCGACTTGCCGGTGGAGAGCAAGATCCTCGCCATCGCGCAGGCCGTGTACGGGGCGAAGGACGTGGCGTTCACCAAGGCGGCGCAGCGCGAAATCGACGAGATTGGCCGTCTCGGCTACGAGGGACTGCCGATCTGCATGGCCAAGACGCCTGCGTCGCTTTCGGACGATCCCCGGGTTCGCGGACGTCCGGCTGACTTCACTGTGACCGTGCGGAGCGTGCGGATCAACGCGGGAGCCGGCTTCCTTGTCGCGCTCACTGGTGACATTCTTCGCATGCCGGGGCTGCCGAGGAAGCCCATCGTCGAGCAGGTCGACCTGGACGGCGACGAGATCATCGGACTGGCGTGAGCGCCGGGCAGTCGCGGCTTCGTCGAGGACCCAGCGGGGTGGGTGTACCGCTCGGGTATCATGGAGCGCCCCTTTCGTGAGGAGGTCGGTTTGTCTTCCCATTGCCGCATGATCGCGTTCTTGATGCTGGGTCTCGTCAGCGGCGCGCCGGCGCAGGTGCAGACGTGGATCTATGACTTTGAGACGCCGGGTCTGCTGCCCCATGACGCCAGCTCCTATGTCTCGTGGGAATCGCAGAATGGCGCACCCACAAACGGGTCACCGTCACCCATGGCGCAGGTCGCCAACGGTGTGCAAGAGCAACGTCTGACGGCCGCCAGTTGCGGCTTCGCCGGCGGCCGAGGGATGTTCTACGCTGGCGACCGGGGCACGGGCGCCGATCCCCACGTGACGCCATCGCTGGTGAACGCGGCATGGGACAGCGTCATCGAGGCGCGTGTTCGCTTCCTGGCGTTCGAGCCAGGTCTCGCGTGCGCCATCTTGCTCATGGAGGATCTCTCCGGCCGCTACGGCGTCTGGTTCGCCCAGGACGGTCTCCGCATTCTGGGGCCGAATACGCTGATCCTGTACTCCTCCATCGCTCCTGGTTTCGCTGCCAACCAGTTCCACACCTATCGCATCGAGTCCGACGGCGGGTCTTTTGCTATGCGGTTGTTCGTGGACGGGGCTCTGGTCTGGAACGGCGCCGCGCCCGGGACAACGACTCGCAATACCGTCATGTGGGGAGACGGGTCGTCCGGTATCAACAACGATGCTGACGCCGACTGGGACTGGGTCCATGCTTTCAACGGGCCCGGGCTGTTCTCGTCACCTCCCCAGTGGCAGACGAATCAGCCCGGAGCGACGTTGACCGTCAACGGCGCTACGGGCGACGTGTAC
>JABSRK010000552.1 GCA_013213915.1 Planctomycetota bacterium | reverse complement strand
GGTGGTTTCGTCGGCGAGCCCGACATCTTCGACACCTGGTTCACGAGCTCGCTGACCCCGCAGATCGGCTCGGGCTGGCTGCTCGACACCGACCGCCACGGGCGGCTCTTCCCCGGCGACGTGCGGCCCCAGAGCCACGAGATCATCCGCACCTGGGCGTTCTACACCATCGCCAAGGCGCTGCTCCACGAGGACACGGTGCCCTGGCACAACGTGCTGATCTCGGGCTGGATTCTCGACCCGGACCGCAAGAAGATGTCGAAGAGCATCGGGAACGTGGTGACGCCGACTCACCTGCTCGAGCAGTACACCGCCGACGCCGTGCGCTACTGGGCGGCCAGTGCGCGTCTCGGCGTGGACACCGCGTTCGACGACAAGGTGTTCAAGATCGGCAAGCGTCTGGTGACGAAGCTCTTCAATGCCAGCAAGTTCGTCTTGTCCCAGAGTGCCGCGGTCGGACCCGTATCCCGGGAAGTGGATCGCGCCTTCGTCGCCGAGCTGGCGGAGCGGGTCGCGCGCGCCAGTGCCGACCTCGAGCGCTACGAGTTCGGGAAGGCGCTCCAGGAGACGGAGTCCTTTTTCTGGACGCGTTTTACAGACACCACGATCGAGCTGCTCAAGACCCGGGCCCGCAGCGAGGAGGACACCGAAGGGGCTGCTTCAGCAGTGGCGACGCTGCGCCTCGGGCTTTCCGTGCTGCTGCGTCTTTTTGCACCGGTGGTGCCCTACATCACCGAAGAAGTCTGGAGCTGGGCCTTCGCGGACGAGACCGGCGTGTCCAGCATCCACGTTGCGCCGTGGCCCGGCCCTGCGGACTTCGAGGGTGTCGCCGCGCCCGAAGCCCCCGGCAGCCTGGCCGTCGCCATCGAGGGTTGGCGTGCGGTAATGAAGGCGAAGGCCGATGCCGAGGTCGGCATGGGCCGTGAGATCGAGACGCTGGACCTTGCCGGAAACCCGACGACTCTCGAGCAGCTGGCTCCGGGTCTTGCCGACGTTCTGGCCGCCGTGCGCTGCCAATCGCACCGTCTGGTGGAAGATGCGACCCTCGAAGACGGTGTCTTCGAAGCGCGCAATGTCGTCTTCGCGCCGAAGCCCAGCTAGCGCCGCAGGCGGATCAGGCCCTCCTGGGCCACCGAGGCGAGCCGGATTCCGTCGCGGGTGAAGACGGCGCCCAGGACGAGACCGTGTGCACCGTGAGCGATCGGACTGTTGCTCACGTAGAGGAGCCAGTCGTCCAGGTGAACCGGGTGGTGGATCCACACGGTGTGGTCGAGGCTCAAGTTCATGCGCTTTTCCCAAGGGATGCCGTGCGGCCGCGCCGCGGTGCCCAGCAGCGTACGGTCCGTGGCGTAGACGAGCATCGCGGCGTGTACGAGCGGGTCATCGGGCAGCGCGCCGCGTACCCGCATCCAGGTGCGCTGGCTGGCGGGCGACTTCTCGTTCGACCACGGATCGATCATGCGCAGCTCGATGGAACTGCGCATGGGCGGGAAGCTCCCGGGAAGCTTTGCACGTTCCTTTTCCCAGTCGGGCAGGCCGTCGGGAGGCGGGGCTTCGGGCATCGGATCCTGGTGGGCGATGCCTTCTTCCTCTAGGCAGAAACTCGCCGTGACGTTGAAGATGGTCTTCCCGTCCTGACGCGCCGTCACGTGCCTCGTGGTGAAGCTTCGCCCGTCGCGTACCCGTTCTACCTCGAAATGGAGCGGCGATTCGTGGTGGCCGGTCCGCAGGAAGTAGGCGTGGAGCGAATGGAGTCTGCGCGCCGGGTCTTCGACGCTGCGTCCCGCGGCGATGACGCACTGGGCTGCGACCATCCCGCCGAACAGGCGCCCTTCCCCCTCGCCGGGATTACCGACGAAGTGGTCCATTTGCGTTTCGTCGAGATCGAGCTGCTGGAGTAGCTGCTCCAGCGGCGATTCGAGCGAGCCGTCTTCCGCGGTCAACGTCCCGCCTTCAGCGCTTCGCGCACCAGGGGAAGCCGGTCGTTCCCGAAATAGAGATCTTCCTCGTCGACGAAGATCGTCGGGGATCCGAATCCTCCCCGTTCGATCAACT
>JABSRK010000551.1 GCA_013213915.1 Planctomycetota bacterium | reverse complement strand
AGAGAAACGCCGCGACCCCGGCGACCGCAGCTCCGATGGCATCGGCTGCAAAAACGGTCAACAGAATCCCGTCTTCGCCCCGGAAGATGGTCGGGAAGAGAGCTCCCGTAAGAGCGATTAGCGGCAGGGCAACGACCAGCCCCGAGATCGATTCAGGAGTGACGAAACGAAGGGCGAGAATCACCGAGGCGGCGATCGCAATCGCGAGCATCACCAGAAAGGCGCGAGCGCGACTAGTCAAGAACAGGCTGGCGCCGCCCGTGATGCACAGAAAGCCCACGGTTCCGAAGAACATCGCGTCCATCGGGCGTGCCAGGATGCGGTAGAGCTTGTAGATCACGAACTGCTCGAGCAGCAGGAAGTTGATCCCCCCCAGGATCCCGAGGGCAACGAGCCCCCAGAATGGGATGGGCCCGGGGCTACCCCGGCGCCGAAACATCCGCCGCAATCCAACCACGACAAGACACGCGATGAAGAGCGCAAAAAACACCACGCGCTGAATTTCACGGTCGGCCGGGTGCAGGCTCGACATCAGGATGTCGCTGCGAAACAGGAAGTCATCCGTCTTCGGGCGGTAGTCCTCGGCTTCGAGTTCCGTGAAGCGCTTGAACCCAAGCTTTTGCAGCTGCTCTTGCGCCTGCTCGGGCAGGTGCGCTTGCGCATTGGGTGGGTAACCGAAAAGGAGGTACACCTTCTCTTTCCCCAGCTCTTCCAGTTCGAGATCCTGGGAAGGAACCAGCGCGGCGCTATTCGTCCACAGAACGGGCTGTAAGCCCACGCTTTTCATCCCGTGGAAGTAGCTGCGGATCAGCCGCCCCTGCACATCGAACATCGCGGGGCGCCTTAGGACGACGAAGCCGTCCTCGGTGAGATGGTCCCGCATCTGCGCGAACGATTCGACGGTGTAAAGCGTTTCGGCGGAGTTGAAAAGCGTTCGCATCATCGAGACGTGCGTATCGACGGTGGGGAGATAGATCACGTCGAAGCGTTCGTCGGTGCGTTCGAGGTACTGCCGGCCATCCATCGCGACCGGGGTCACTCGCGGATCGCGATAGACACCACTCGCCTCGGCGCTCAGTTTTCCACCGAGGACTTCGAGCACCTCGGGAATGATCTCAACAGCAATCACTTTTTCGGGATCGTGGGTGAGCGCCAGCCGTACCTGCTCGCCGCCGCCGGCGCCGATCACGAGGACCTTTCCGTCGTCTCCCATCGCGGAATAGGGAACGTCCCAGAAGGTCGCCCTCCGAATCACATCGAAGCCGAGAGCGCGCCGGTGCATCCAGTGCAGGCCTCCGTTGTAGTAACCGACGATGACGTCCGGGTTCGTCTGGACGACACTGAAGTGGCAGTAGCGTCCCCACTCGCGGTGAAGAACGATGGCGTCGTCGTAGCTCCCGATCTCGAGAAAACCCTCTCCCTCTAGCAGACGGATGTAGCGGTTTTCCATCCCCGGCCATGCGGCGAGGATCACCAGGAGTGCCCCCAGACCCAGCGCGATCCGTCCGCTTGGACGCGGTTGGAGAATGCCCGCGAACACCGCCACGGCCGCCGCCGCCACCAGCATGAGGGGCACCACGCCGAACCACTGCGAGGTGAGTTCGATCACGGCATACGAGACCGACGTACCGCCCAGGAACACCGCGTAGGCGATCTCGCTGCGGGAGCGTACGGCCGGAAGTGCGCCGCGGTAAGCGAGAAACTCGTTCAACCCGAAGAAGGTGAAGTACGGCAAGAAAACACAGGCTAGTTCGCCGAATTTCGTCAGCACGAAGGCGTTATACGACCCCAGTTGACCGTTCAGCAGTTCGTCTATCTGCGTCGTGGGATCAAGGAA
>JABSRK010000550.1 GCA_013213915.1 Planctomycetota bacterium | reverse complement strand
GGCCGCGTTGAGCAACCGGAATCATCGTCGGATCATCACGACGATGTCGCTTTCCCATCGGCCGCCCCCGCAACGATCGGCACGGCAACGCTCCGCGATAAATCGACCCGCAGCAACGAGGACCGGGCTGCCGGTGACGAGATGGGAGTCGCTTGTACGCGGCCGATCGAACGCGTGCTGGCGGCCATGGGAAAGCTGCCCGGCGGTGCTTCGACGGAGTTCGTATCGTGTCGAGACGTTTCGTACGGCGGCGTACTGTGTGCGCTTCCCGCGTTGGCCGAGAATGGTTTGTTCCGCCATCTGAAAAGCACGTTCCCGACACTGACCGGCTACTACACGACGCTGCATGTGATCCTGCTGCTGGCCTACATGGCTCTGTGCCGCATTCGCGTGGTGGAGCAACTTCAATACGAATCGCCGGGCGAACTCGGCAAGCTGATGGGCCTGGACCGCGTGCCGGAGGTCCGCTGCCTGCGACAGAAGCTCAGCCAACTCAGCGCCGGTGAGGACCACAAAGCTCCTGATATCTGGGCGGGGCTGCTCTCCAAAGACTGGATGGACGACGACCCGGAGTTGGCCGGTACGTTATATGTCGACGGCCACGTACGTCTTTATCACGGCAAGCAAACGGAGCTGCCGCGTCGTTATGTATCCCGCCAGCGACTGTGCCTGCGAGGCACCACCGACTACTGGGTCCACGACGCGCTGGGCCAGCCGTTCTTCTCCATCGAGCGGCCCATCGATCATGGCATGCTCGAAGCGATCGAAAACGACGTCGTCCCTCGGCTGCTCAACGACGTGCCGAATCAACCGGCCAAAGAACAACTCGACGCCGACCCGTACCGCAGCCGCTTCCTGCTAATCTTCGACCGCGAAGGCTATAGCCCGGCCTTCTTTCGTCGCATGTGGGAGAAACACCGCATCGCGTGCATCACCTAACCACAAGTTCCCCAAAGAGGACTGGCCGACGTCAGAGTTCTCCGAAGTCACCGGGATGATGCCTAACGGCGAGACGGTCACCATGATGCTGGCCGAGCGAGGTTCATTGATCGGTTCGCGGGACAGCATGTGGATGCGCGAGGTCCGCAAGCTGACTGCCAGCGGCCATCAGACGAGCCTGATCAGTACGGCGTACGACCGGGAAGGCACGCAGGATGCGCTGGCCCTGTTCAGCCGTTGGTGTCAGGAAAACTTCTTCCGCTACATGATGCAACACTTTGCCATCGACGCACTTAGCGAGTATCGCACGGAGGAAATTCCTGACACCAATCGACCGGTGGTGAACCCGGCGTGGCGTGAACTGGATCGCCAGTCCCGATCCGTCAAAGGAAAGCTCACGCAACGTCGATCCCGGTTCGCGGCCTTGACGCTGCATCCTGAAGCCGATGAAACGAAAACGGCGAAATGGGAAAAACAAAAATCCGACTTGCGAGAGGAGATCGAGCAACTGGAACACGAAGTGGATTCGTTGAAGGAGCAGATGAGTTCGACACCGAAGCACCTTGCGTGGGACGAATTCCCGCCGGACGCGAAGTTCGAGCGTTTAGCGCCAAGTCGTAAGCGATTGACAGACACGGTGAAGCTGGTGGCCTATCGAGCGGAAACCGCGATGTCGGGTCTGCTGCGTGAATCTCTTCGTCGACCAGACGATTCACGTTCGTTGCTCCGCGACCTGTTTCGCTCCGACGCCGACATCATTCCCGACAGCGCCAGCAGGGTGTTGGAGATCCGCATTCACACGCTGGCAAATCCCCGTTCCAACCGCGCGATCGGTCACCTGCTCGACCACCTCAACGCCACCGAATCCACCTTCCCTGGCACTGAGTTTCAACTCCGATATACCCTCGGCAAACCAGAAAAAGGTGTCACCTAATATTCCGCCGAGATCAGGAGTCCTGAACTTACCGCTGAGCGGCTTTACTACTTTACCTTTTACCCGCCAACGGAGGGTCGAAATTTGAAATGGGCGTTCTGTCCCACAAATTCCAATCGGCGGCGATTTCTTCAATCTCGATTACTTCTGATCGTTCAGCCCTATGGACGGAAATTCCATGCGGTGAACCTGTGGATTTGGAATACAAG